>CAMPJN010000125.1 GCA_946886875.1 uncultured Pseudomonas sp. | reverse complement strand
CCGATCAGTCGGCATTGTTACTTATTTTCCAGGGCCAGGCCACAATCGCGCGGACTCGTCCGTCGAGCTTCCCAGCCCCTAAAGAGCCTAAATGGGTTCTGAGCTTTTCCAACACTTAGTGGAGAGATCACCTTGGTAGAGTACGTAGTTTCCCTCGATAAGCTCGGCAATCACGATGTTGAGCACGTAGGGGGCAAGAACGCCTCCCTGGGCGAGATGATCAGCAACCTTGCCGGCGCCGGTGTTTCGGTGCCCGGTGGTTTCGCCACCACAGCTCAAGCCTACCGTGACTTTCTCGACCTGAGCGGCCTGAACGATCAGATCCACGCCGCGCTCGACGCGCTGGATGTCGACGACGTTAACGCCCTGGCCAAAACCGGTGCACAGATCCGTCAATGGGTGATGGACGCAGAGCTGCCGGCCGAGTTGGACAAGCAAATCCGCACTGCTTTCGCCGAAATGGCTGGCGGCAACGAGCATATGGCAGTAGCCGTACGTTCCTCGGCTACCGCCGAAGACCTGCCAGACGCCTCCTTTGCCGGCCAGCAGGAAACCTTTCTGAATATCCGCGGTGTCGACAACGTGATCCGCGCGGCCAAGGAAGTATTCGCCTCGCTGTTCAACGACCGTGCCATCGCCTACCGCGTACACCAGGGCTTCGATCACAAACTGGTCGCCCTGTCCGCAGGCGTACAGCGCATGGTGCGCTCGGAAACCGGCACCGCCGGCGTGATGTTCACCCTGGATACCGAATCGGGCTTTCGCGACGTGGTATTCATCACCGGCGCCTACGGCCTCGGCGAAACCGTGGTGCAGGGTGCGGTCAACCCCGACGAATTCTACGTGCACAAGCAGACCCTGGAAGCCGGCCGCCCGGCGATCCTGCGCCGCAACTTGGGCAGCAAGGCGATCAAGATGGTTTATGGCGAAGAAGCCAGCGCCGGCAAATCGGTCAAAGTGGTCGATGTTGAGCATGCCGAGCGTGCCCGTTTCTGCTTGACCGACGCCGAGGTCAGCGAGCTGGCCAAGCAGGCCATGATCATTGAGAAACACTACGGCCGGCCGATGGACATCGAGTGGGCCAAAGACGGCGACGATGGTCAGCTGTATATCGTCCAGGCCCGCCCTGAGACGGTGAAGAGCCGCTCCAGCGTCAACGTCATGGAACGCTACCTGCTCAAGGAAACCGGCACCGTGCTGGTGGAAGGTCGCGCCATCGGCCAGAAAATCGGCGCTGGCAAGGTGCGCATCATCAACGACGTGTCGGAAATGGACAAAGTCCAGGCCGGCGACGTGCTGGTTTCCGATATGACCGACCCGGACTGGGAACCTGTGATGAAGCGCGCCAGCGCCATCGTCACCAACCGCGGCGGACGTACCTGCCACGCGGCGATCATCGCCCGCGAACTGGGCATCCCGGCGGTAGTCGGTTGCGGCAATGCCACCCATGTATTGAAAGACGGCCAGGGCGTCACCGTATCCTGCGCCGAGGGCGACACCGGCTTTATCTTCGAAGGTGAGTTGGGCTTCGATGTGCGCAAGAACTCGGTCGATGCCATGCCCGAGCTGCCGTTCAAGATCATGATGAACGTCGGTAACCCGGACCGCGCTTTCGATTTCGCCCAGTTGCCCAACGAGGGTGTCGGCCTGGCCCGTCTGGAGTTCATCATCAACCGCATGATCGGCGTGCACCCCAAGGCACTGCTGAACTTCGCCGGCCTGCCGCCGGAAATCAAGGACAGCGTCGAGAAGCGCATTGCCGGGTACAACGATCCGGTCGGTTTCTATGTCGAGAAACTGGTCGAGGGCATCAGCACCCTGGCCGCGGCGTTCTGGCCGAAGAAGGTCATCGTGCGCCTGTCGGACTTCAAGTCCAACGAATATGCCAACCTGATCGGCGGCAAGCTCTATGAGCCGGAAGAAGAAAACCCCATGCTCGGCTTCCGTGGCGCCTCGCGTTACATCAGCGAATCCTTCCGCGATTGTTTCGAGCTGGAATGCCGTGCGCTGAAGAAAGTGCGCAACGAGATGGGCCTGACCAACGTCGAGATCATGGTGCCGTTCGTGCGCACCCTGGGCGAAGCCAGTCAGGTCGTCGATCTGTTGGCGGCCAACGGATTGGCACGCGGTCAGGATGGACTGAAGATCATCATGATGTGCGAGTTGCCATCCAACGCCATCTTGGCCGAAGAGTTCCTTGAGTTCTTCGATGGTTTTTCCATCGGTTCCAACGACCTGACCCAGTTGACCCTGGGCCTGGACCGCGATTCCGGCATAGTCGCGCACCTGTTTGACGAGCGTAACCCGGCGGTGAAGAAGCTGCTGTCCAATGCCATCCAGGCCTGTAACAAGGCTGGCAAGTACATCGGTATCTGCGGTCAGGGCCCTTCGGATCATCCGGATCTGGCGAAATGGTTGATGGAGCAGGGCATCGAAAGCGTGTCGCTGAACCCGGATTCGGTACTCGATACCTGGTTCTTCCTCGCCGAAGGCCAGAACGCCTGATTTCTCCTTAAATTTTTCATTCAGGGTGGGGTCCAGGCTCCACCCTTTTTTATGCCAGAGCGAAAATGCAAAGCAGTAGCGAGCTATTCCCCGTCGCCTTGATCAGCGCGGACATCCGTGGCGATCTGAGCGAGGACGTTTATCGCCTCAAGCCGGGTAACAGTCCTGATACCAGTGTCGAGTTGGCACTCACCCGCCTGGGCCTGGCTGACCCCGCGAAGCCGCGCGGTGTGCCGGTGGTGTTGATACCCGGCAGTTTTTCCAATCGGCGTTTCTGGTATTCGCCCAAAGGCATTGGTCTGGGCGCGTTTCTGGTGCGCGCCGGTTATGACGTATGGATTGCGGAGATGCGCGGGCATGGCTTGTCGCCGCGCAACCGCGACTACAAACACAACAAGGTCAGCGACTATGTGCGTTACGACCTACCGGCGATTGCCGATTTCGTCTTCGAACAGAACCCGCAGAAGGCTCATTGGCTGGGGCATTCGCTGGGCGGCATCACCCTGGCCGGGGCTTTGGGTGGCGATTACCTGGAGCAGGGGCGAATCGCATCCGTGACCCTCTGCGGCAGTCAAATCAGTCGAATCTACTGGCCGCTGAAGCTGCCGCCCCTGGAATGGGGTAGCCGTTTGTTGCTCAAACGGTTTTCGGTTATCTCTGGACCTAAACTCAAACGCGGTCCGGAGGACGAGCCGATCGGCCTGGCGCTGGAAAGCCTGCGCTGGCATGGCCTGTTCGGCCGTTTCGGTGATGCCGAGCGCGATTGGTGGGTTGGTTTGGCCGAGGTCAAGGTGCCGGTGATGGCGGTAACCGCGGTAGGCGATACTCAAGACCCTGCCTGGGCTTGCCGCAAACTTTTCGAACAGTTCGGTTCCAGCGTGTCGGAATTTTTGTGCTTGGGTAAGAAGAATGGCTTTAGCGGCGACTTCGGCCATGTGGAAATGCTCGTAAGCAAAGAGGCGCAACGCGAAGTCTGGCCATTGATCGAGCAATGGCTGCGCAAGAGCCCCTTGGTCGCCGCGCAAACCGAGAGCGCTGCCAGCATTTCGCCAGAGCCGGCATCCGGCTAAGATGCGGGCGATAAGCTATACGCAGGTGGCCGTGTCGTTATCGCACGGCGAGTCCGACGTTCACTGTCAATAAGGAGTTTTCCATGCATTACATCACCCCTGATTTGTGCGACGCCTATCCGGAATTGGTGCAGGTGGTCGAGCCGATGTTCAGCAACTTCGGCGGCCGCGACTCCTTCGGCGGCGAGATCGTCACCGTCAAATGCTTTGAAGACAACTCCCTGGTCAAGGAACAGGTCGAGCAACCGGGGCAGGGCAAGGTAATGGTGGTCGACGGTGGCGCTTCCCTGCGTCGGGCTTTGCTTGGCGACATGCTGGCGGAAAAAGCTGCCAAGAATGGCTGGGAAGGCATTGTGGTTTATGGCTGCGTGCGCGACGTCGACGTTCTTGCCCAGACCGATCTGGGCATCCAGGCGCTGGCCAGCCATCCGATGAAAACCGACAAGCGTGGCATTGGCGATTTGAATGTCGCCGTTACCTTCGGCGGCGTCACCTTCCGTCCGGGCGAATACGTGTATGCCGACAACAACGGCATCATCGTTTCGCCCCGTGCCCTGAAGATGCCGGAATAAGCCCGCAGATGACTGAGCAGGACCAAGCCAAGTGGGGGTTGGTGCATGCGTTTGTCCTGGATGGACAGGGCGGCGCTCGGACCATCGCTCAGGAACAGCTGGCTGGCCTCGAGCTGGCCGAACAGGAAAGCCTCTGGTTGCATTGGGATCGTGGTCATCCACAAACCCAGTCCTGGCTGCGTCGCGAAAGTGGGTTGAGTGAATTCGCCTGCGATCTGCTGCTCGAAGAGAACACCCGCCCACGCCTGCTGCCGCTGCCAGAGCATGAAATGCTGCTGTTTTTGCGCGGGGTCAATCTCAATCCCGGGGCAGAGCCTGAGGACATGATTTCAGTGCGCATCTTCGCCAGCGCCCGACGGGTAATTTCCCTGCGTCTGCGGCCTTTGCGCGCCACAGAAGAGTTGATTGCGGAGCTGATGCTCGGCAGCGGGCCGAAGACCGCATCCGAGTTGATATTGAGCCTGGCGGACCATCTGACCGATAAGATCGAAAACCTGGTGACGCAGTTGTCCGAACAGGTCGATGAGCAGGAAGAGTTGATTGATGCCGAAGAGCGCTTGGTGCCCGACCACGCCAAGCTTCTGCAGCTGCGTCGTCGCGCCGCCAGCCTGCGGCGTTTCCTCGCGCCGCAGCGCGATATCTATGCGCAATTGACGCGCAACCAAATACCCTGGTTCGTCGTAGGCGATACCGACTACTGGAATGAGCTGAACAACCGCTTGACCCGTTACCTTGAAGAGCTGGAGTTGAGCCGTGAGCGGGTCAGCCTGGTTCTGGAGGCGGAAAATCGGCGGATGGACCAGCGCATGAGCCGCACGCTGTATCGCTTCGGCATCATTGCCGGGGTGTTTTTGCCCATCACTTTCGTCACCGGACTATTGGGCATGAACGTCGGCGGTATTCCCGGTGCGGACAGCTCATATGGCTTCCCTATCGTCTGCCTGATCATGGTCTGTCTCGCTCTGGGGCGGTGGTGGTTGCTGCGCCGTCTACGTTGGGCCTGATGTGACTTGTCCATCCTTGAATTCGTCTAGCCGACACATCCTGTGAGGCACGCCATGCACGATCCTTTTGAAGAATCCCTACGCGATTTGCTCAAGTCGTCGCCATCGGCGCATGACGACGATGCGTGCCTGCACCGCGTTCTGAAGACCGCCAACCGCCAAGTCGGCGCGGGCGATCTGTTCGCGGTGATGGGGCATTGGCTTGGCGCCTTGATGATCGCCGTGAACAATGGTTCCGCGCATATCTCACCGGTTTCCCGCCGTCCTACTTCCGCTCGTTCTACTGATAAGGCTGACTGAAATGGAACTCGATCCCTGGACTCAAAGCCTGGTAGCCGCGATGACCGCGCTCTGGACCAAAGTCGCCGTGTTCATCCCGAACCTGTTCGTGGCACTGATTTTGGTATTACTCGGTTTCGTCGTGGCCAAGCTGCTCGATACCTTGCTGTCGAAACTGCTCGGCAAGATCGGCCTGGATCGTTTGATGGCGGGCACCGGGCTGACCAAGTTGCTCAGTCGCGCCGGCATCCAGGTGCCGGTATCGACCCTGATCGGCAAGATTATCTATTGGTTCGTGCTGCTGATTTTCCTCGTCTCTGCGGCTGAGTCGCTCGGTCTGGAGCGGGTTTCGGCGACGCTCGATGTACTGGCCTCGTACCTGCCCAAGGTGTTCGGCGCGGCCCTGGTGCTCGTGGCTGGCGTGCTGCTGGCACAATTGGTCAGTGGTCTGGTGCGCGGTGCGGCCGAGGGCGTGGGCCTGGACTATGCCCATGGCCTGGCGCGCATCGCCCAGGTATTCGTGATCATCATCAGCATTTCGGTGGCTATCGGGCAGCTGGAGGTCAAGACCGACCTGCTCAACAACGTGATCGCCATCGTGTTGATCTCCGTGGGGCTTGCAGTAGCGCTGGCGCTGGGGTTAGGGAGCCGGGAAATCGTCGGGCAGATTCTCGCCGGGATCTACGTGCGTGAGCTGTACCAGGTGGGGCAACAGATTCAAGTTGGGGAGATCGAAGGGCAGATCGAAGAAATTGGCACGGCCAAGACTATTCTGTTAACCGAAGCGGGCGAGTTGGTGTCCATCGCCAATCGGACCTTGCTCGAACAGCGAGTGAACAGCCAGTAAGGCATCTCCCTGTCCATGCAATCCCTGCTAATGTATGCCGCCAGCCAGCTGATTTCGGCGTTGGCGGCTTCTGTCCCGACTGTCGGCCCAACTCGTTTTGAATAAAGCCCAAACGTTACCTGTGCGCTATGACCCCCGCGAGCTCTCGGATGAAGAGCTGGTGGCGCGTGCCCATGACGAATTGTTCCACATTACCCGTGCATACGAAGAGTTAATGCGTCGTTATCAGCGCACGCTATTCAATGTATGTGCACGTTATTTGGGTAATGACCGTGATGCCGACGATGTTTGTCAAGAGGTAATGCTTAAAGTCCTTTACGGTTTGAAAAACTTCGAGGGTAAATCGAAGTTTAAAACCTGGCTCTATAGCATTACTTATAACGAGTGTATTACCCAATACCGTAAAGAACGGCGTAAACGCCGTTTGATGGACGCTTTAAGTCTGGACCCGCTGGAAGAAGCAGTCGAAGAGAAGATACCAAAGGTTGAAGACAAGGCTGGGCTGGATCGCTGGCTGGTACACGTCAACCCCATTGATAGAGAAATCCTGGTGCTACGTTTTGTCGCAGAGCTTGAATTTCAAGAAATCGCCGACATCATGCATATGGGGTTAAGTGCCACTAAAATGCGTTATAAGCGTGCCCTCGACCGACTTCGTGAAAGATTTTCAGATACCCCTGAACTTAATTAAATTAATCTCGTCAAACTAGCCGGCAATCTTGCTATGATTGCCGGCTGAGTTGTCTTGTGTTTGTCAGACAACTTACTGACCACCAAGATAGGGATTCACGAATGAAACTGAAAAACACTTTAAGCGTTGTTATCGGCTCACTGCTGGCGTCTTCTTCTCTCAGCGTGCTTGCTCAGGGTCAGGGCGCTGTCGAAGTGGACGTTTTCGGCAAGCGTACTTTTACCGAAAGCAATCGTGACGCTACCAACGGCAACCTGTTCGGCAGCAGCATCGGTTATTTCCTGACCGATGACGTCTCCCTGAATCTGTCCCATGGCGTTTACCGCAGCATGCGTTCCCAGGACACCCTGCCAGGTTCCACCCACGGCCGCGAACAACTCGACGGTCACCTGAGCACTCTGGAAGCGCTGTACCACTTCGGTACCCCGGCTGCGCAAAGCCTGCGCCCTTACGTTTCCGCTGGTTTCGGCCATCAGGATCTGGACAATACCTATACCCGCGGCGATGACAAAACCACTTTCGCCATGGTCGGCGCCGGTGCCAAGTACTACTTCACCGAGATGTTCTTCGCTAAAGCCGGTGTCGATGTTCTGCACAGCCTGGACACCGAAAACACCGAATGGCAGGCCGGTGTAGGCGTTGGTCTGAACTTCGGCGGTAGCACCCGTCCTGTTGCCGAGGTTGTTGAATCGGCTCCTGAGCCGATGCCTGAACCGGTAGCTGCTGAAGAGCCGATGGAGCAGGTTCGCGTTGAGTTGGACGTCAAGTTCGATTTCGACAAAGCCCAGGTTAAAGAAGAAAGCTACGGCGACATCAAGAACCTCGCCGATTTCATGAAGCAGTACCCGCAGACCACTACAGTGGTTGAAGGTCACACCGACTCCGTCGGCACCGATGCTTACAACCAGAACCTGTCCGAGCGTCGCGCCAGTGCCGTTCGTGAAGTCCTGGTCAACCAGTACGGCGTAGAAGCCGAGCGCGTCAATGCTGCTGGCTACGGTGAGTCCCGTCCGGTTGCTGATAACGCCACCGATTCCGGCCGCGCTATCAACCGTCGCGTAGAAGCCGAAGTAGAAGCTCAGATCCAGCAGTAATAGATCTGGCTTTATAGAAAACCCGGCCCCGGCCGGGTTTTTCTTTGCCTGCAGAAAAGCTTACGGTGCGCCGCTCAGGGAAGCGCTGGGGACAACATTGTCGGTCCGAACACCCTTGTGGACGGAATGCGGCGGAATACGAGAATAAAAAAAGCCCGGCTAGTGCCGGGCTAAGAACAACTCCGCAGGAGCGCGAAGCGGTTAGGCACTTTTGGCAGCAGCCAATACCTGCTGCTGCGCGGCGACTTCGCCGATGACCAGGATGGCGGGGCTTTTCAGTTGGAAATTCAGGGCGTCCTGCTGCATCGAGGCGAGCGAGCTGCGGCATTCGCGTTGCTGGGGCAGGGAGGCGTTTTCGATCAGTGCCACCGGCATATCGGCGCGCATACCGCCGGCCAGCAGGCTTTCGCGGATTTCCGGCAGTTTCGCCACGCCCATATAGACCACCAAAGTTGTGCCGCCTTGGGCCAGGGCTTGCCAGTTCAGCGTGCTGTCGTCCTGGGTATGGGCGGTGACCAGGGTCACGCCACGGGCCACACCGCGCAGGGTCAGGGGGATGCCGCAGTTGGTGGCGCCGGCTAGACCCGCGGTGATGCCGTTGACCATCTCCACTTCTATGCCGTGCTGTTGCAACCAGTCGACCTCTTCGCTGCCGCGGCCGAAAATGCACGGATCGCCGCCTTTCAGGCGCACCACGCATTTGCCCTGGCGCGCGTAGCGCAGCATCAGACGATGGATAAAGGCCTGTGGTGTCGAGCGGCAACCGCCGCGCTTGCCTACCGGCACCACCCGCGCCTTGGCGCAGTGTTCCAATACCGCGGGATTGACCAGGTCGTCGATCATCACGATCTCAGCCTGGTTCAATGCCTTCACCGCCTTGAGGGTCAGCAGTTCCGGGTCGCCCGGGCCTGCGCCTACCAACCAGACTTTTGCGCTCATATCGAATTCCTCGTCGTAGGGTGCGTGGTGTGCACCGGTACATCAATTTGGTGCGCATGGCCTAGGCGGCCCCGCGCACCCTACGGTTATGCGTTCACTACTAGAGGCTGGGTGGCCAGCAGTCGCTTGATCTCGGGCACGCAGGAGCCGCAGCTGGTGCCGCATTTCAGCTCCTGCTTGAGGCCGTCGAGGTCGAGGCCGCGGCCGATAGCGGCGCACACTGCTGCTTCGCTGACGTTCAGGCAGTTGCACAGGGTCTTGCCGGCTTTCTTGCCGCTAGCGGCGCCCGGCGGCGTGGACACGGGCGCGAGCAGCCAGCGACGCAGGTCGGCATCGGCCTGGCCTTCGCTCCACAGACTTTTCAGCCAGTCGCGGGCGATGGTTTCCCCGGCCAGACGCAGGCTGACGATGCGGCCTTCTTCGATGCGTACGCGCTTGCCGACCGCTTTACGCGGATCGTCATAGGCTAGCACCGGGCCTTCATGCAGGCCGAGCAGGCGATCGATCTGTGCCAGCAACTCAGGCTCAGGGGCCAGGGCGCAGGCGGCGCGGATCAGCAGAGCAGGGCGTTCGCGTCCGGTAAGGGTCAAGTTGGCGTAGGCGAAGTCTTCGAACAGCGGGCGCAGGGCCTGGAAGCGCGTTTGC
>CAMPJN010000124.1 GCA_946886875.1 uncultured Pseudomonas sp. | reverse complement strand
TCTCCGATATCCTGACCATCCCCGACGCCATGGGCCAGGGCCTGTATTTCGAAACGGGCGAAGGTCCGCGCTTCAAGAAAGTCATCAGTTCCATGGCCGATATCGAGGCCCTGCCGATCCCCGATCCGGAGCAGGATCTGGGTTACGTGATGGACGCCGTGCGTACCATCCACCGCGAACTGAATGGCCGCGTGCCGCTGATCGGTTTCTCCGGCAGCCCCTGGACCCTGGCCACCTATATGGTTGAAGGCGGCTCAAGCAAGGACTTCCGCAAATCCAAGGCCATGCTCTACGACAACCCACAGGCCATGCACGCGCTGCTCGACAAGCTGGCGCAGTCGGTCACCGCCTACCTCAATGGACAGATCAAGGCCGGCGCTCAGGCGGTGCAGATCTTCGATTCCTGGGGCGGTTCGCTGTCGGCTGCGGCCTATCAGGAATTCTCCCTGGCCTATATGCAGAAAATCGTCGACGGCCTGATTCGCGAACACGAGGGTCGCCGCGTGCCGGTGATCCTGTTTACCAAGGGTGGTGGCCTGTGGCTGGAATCCATGGCGGACAGCGGTGCCGAAGCTTTGGGTCTGGACTGGACCTGCGATATCGGCAGCGCCCGCGCCCGCGTCGGCAACAAAGTGGCACTGCAGGGCAATATGGATCCGAGCGTGCTCTACGCCAACCCGGCGGCGATCCGTGCCGAGGTCGCGCGTATCCTTGCCAGCTATGGCCAGGGCTCGGGCCATGTGTTCAACCTTGGCCACGGCATCACCCCGGAA
Organism: uncultured Pseudomonas sp.; assembly: GCA_946886875.1. The sequence goes on along the minus strand of CAMPJN010000124.1, from coordinate 8,999 downwards.
GTCGACCCGGCCCACGCCGGCGCCTTCTTCGAGGCGGTGCATGAGCTGTCGGCGGCCTATCACAGTTAAGGCAGTTGACCCTTTGGTGCCCGAGCGAGACAACCTTAGGGTGGCCTCGTAGCCCGGATGCAATCCGGGAAAAGTGGTGCTGCGAATAGCGCTTCCCGGATTGCATCCGGGCTACAAAAGCAGCGCCTACTGATGCCAGGTAAGCCTGGCCTGCTCAGGGTATTGGCGCGCTCGCCAGACCTTGCTGCCGGTCCAGGCTCTGGGCCATGCGCAGCAGCAGGCGGTGTCCGATACTGTCGCTCCAGTTGAAGCTGTTCTGCAGCACCACCACGGCAGTCTTGTGGCGGCTGTCCAGGCCCAGGTAGCTGGAATAGCCCGCCACCAGGCCGACCTGATAGGTGATCCGCTGACCGTGGATATCATCGGCTATCCAGGCGATGGCCGGCGCTTCCCTGGGTCGCTCGAGACGCACCCGAAGACTGTCGCGAAAGGCCGCATCGCGTTGCGCATCGCCGCTGCCGTGCAGATGCGCGGCGGCGTAGTCGAGCAGGTCGTTGGCATTCGAGTAGAGCGCTGCAGTGCCGTGCAGGATGTCGCTGAATTGCCAGTCGGGCACCGGGCGGCCGCGGCGGATAAACTTCGGCTGATCGCCGGCATGCCCGCGGGCGCGTTCGCCATAGCCGGCCAGTTGCTGCGGCTGGTAGCTGGTGTTAGCCAATTGCAGCGGACCGAGGATGCGTTCGGCGACCAACTCATCGATGCTCTTGTCGCTGCGCAGTTCCAGTACATGGGCCAGCAGGGCGTAGCCGATATTCGAATACTGCGGTACCACCCGTCTGGGCTTGCTGAAGTCGGCCAGGTAGTCGAGCAGATAGGCTCGGTCGAAATGCCGGTAGAAGCTATTGCCGGTAAACAGGTATTCGATGAAGTAGCTCAGCGTGCGCGGCGTCATCGGTTGACGCGGCAGGCCGCCGCTGTGGGTGGCCAGTTGCAGCAGGGTGATGGACCGGGCGTCCTCGCTCAGCGGCGTGCCGGCAGGCAACAGCTGTTCGAGGCTGTCATTCCAGCTGAGCAGGCCGTCCTGTACCAGCATGGCGGCGATGTTGCCGACAAAGCCCTTGCTCAGCGAACCCACGGCGAACAGGGTCTCACCGTTTGGCGTGGCGCCGCCGACAGTATCGCTGACGCCATAGCCGAATACCTGCTTGCGGCCATCGGCGCTAAGCACCCCAACGACTATGCCGGGCGTGCGTTTGCCCTCGACCAACGGCTGGGCCAGGGCATCTACCTGGGCACGCAGGCTGCTGCTGTTGAAGGTCTGGACGCTATCGGGGTGATCGATCTGTTGTTGCGAAAGGGTGCCGCAGGCGCTCAGGGCAAACGCGAGAAGGGCAGCGCAGAGGACGCGGCCGGATGAATAAATACTCAACACGGAACTACAAAGCCTTATATCGGGCGCGGCGCGCGTCGGCTGTCGAAGGCCGTTGCGGATAAACACGGTTGATTGTCAGATGTTTCGGCGCCACGCAGAGTCTGGTCGGCGGGCGCCGAAGGCGAGCTGGAACTGCTACTGAACCTTGGCCAGATTGCCCTTGAGGGCGACCCCGGCCATGACCGCGCCAGCGTGGCATTCGTATTTCTGGCTGTCCTTGTATTCGATGTTCTTGTAGTTGCTGGCGAGATCCACCACGGCATTGGCGCCGGCCGCCTTGGCGGCGTTCTGGAAGCGGATCAGCGCCGATTGCAGCGCCCAACTGCAGGCGGCCTCGTCGCTCTTGTTGAAGGCATTGGTTTTCTGGCTGGTGGTGACGCCGGATTTCACCACGCTGACCTTGCCCGCCGGCTTGTTGCCGGCCAGGTAGAACTTCACGCTGCCATCCAGACGCCCGGCGTTCAGGGCTTCCTGAACCACCGCCTCGAACGGCAGGAAGTGGGCGGTGTCCCGCGCATGGCTGACGGTGGGCAGAGCGCTAAGGCACAGCGCAGCGATAATCCAGTATTTGCTCTTCATGGCGATCTCCTTGTGGGGGGTTACTGCGGTATACGGCTGAGGTCTTGGGCTAAACGTATTTCCTGCACGATCAGGCGATCGAGCTTTTTCACCAACGAGTTATAGCGCTTATGGATGCTGCCGTCGGCGTACTGCAGCTCCTTGCTGTCGCGGTAGCGAATATCGTAGCGGCCATCGACGTAGTCCACCGTGATGGAAGCGCTTTGCTCGCCGCGCAGGTCGATACGCGCCAGCAGCTGGTTGGGCTGCACCTCTTCGACCGTCCAGCGACCGCGCACCAGGGCTCTTAGCAGCGCGGGCTGCAAGGCTTGGGCGCTCTGTACCGCGGGGGCGTTGGCGGGCACCTGTTGGTGCACCACCGTTATCGGCTGGATACGGCTGCAGGCGACCAAACCCAGAAGGGCCAGGCCCAGCGACAGCGGGCGAACATAGGGCAACATCGAACTCTCCTTTTGCATATTTGCAGCTCGTTAGGTTTGGATGCTTAGCTCCAGCGGCGGAAGATCAACGAGGTGTTGACGCCGCCGAAGGCGAAATTGTTGTTCATCACATACTGGTTGCTCATGCTGCGGAATTCGCCGCGCAGGTAATCCAGCTCGCCGCAGGCCGGGTCGACCTGATCCAGGTTGAGGGTCGGTACGTAGCTGTCGCTGTTCATCATCTCGATGCTGAACCAGGACTCCAGCGCGCCACAGGCGCCGAGGGTATGGCCCAGGTAACTCTTCTGCGAGCTGATCGGCATGGCCGCACCGAACAGGCCGCTGGTGGCCTGGCTTTCGGCGACATCGCCCTGGTCGGTGGCGGTGCCGTGACCATTGACGTAGCCAATGGCAGCCGGTGGCAGGCCGGCATCGTCGAGGGCCAGTTGCATGGCGCCGCGCATGGTCAGCAGTTCCGGTTTGGTGGCGTGCTGGCCGTCGGAGTTGCAGCCGAAGCCGACGATCTCTGCGTGGATGCGCGCGCCGCGGGCCAGGGCGTGCTCCAGCTCCTCCAGTACCAGCATGCCGGCGCCTTCGCCGATCACCAGGCCATCGCGACCGCTGTCGTAGGGGCGTGGCGAGGTTTGCGGCGCGTCGTTCTTCAGGCTGGTGGCGTAGAGCGCATCGAAGACCATGGCCTCGGTCGGGCAGAGTTCCTCGGCGCCACCGGCGAGCATCATCGGCAGGCGGCCGAACTTGATCGCCTCGTAGGCGTAGCCGATGCCCTGGCTGCCGCTGGTGCAGGCGCTGGAAGTGGGGATCAGGCGCCCCTTGAGGCCGAAGAAGATGCTGATATTGGCCGCAGTGGTATGCGGCATCATGCGGATATAGGAGTTGGCGTTGAGGCCGTCGGCAACGGAATTCAGCAGCATATTGCCGAACGCTTTGATCTCCTCGGTGCTGCCGGTGGATGAGCCACAGGCAACGCCCATGCGACCGTCCTGGATGCAAGGATCGCCGAGCAGGCCGGCGTCTTCCAAGGCGCGTTCGGCGGCATACACCGACAGTTTGGCCACCCGGCCCATGCTGCGGGTCTGCTTGCGGGTCCAGTGCTTGGGCGTGACGAAGTCGTCCACCGGGCCGCCGAGGCGGGTATTGAGTTCGTCGAACCTGTCCCACTCATGCATATAGCGAATGCCGCTGCGGCCCTCGCGGAACGCCGCCTCGATGCTCGGCCAATCGTTGCCCAGCGAGGTAACCCCGGCCATGCCAGTGACCACAACCCGTTTACCGTTCATCAACACAGCCCGCCATTCACCGCGAGGACCTGGCGGGTAATGTAGGCCGCCTCCTCGGACATCAGAAAATTCACCGCCCCGGCGACTTCTTCCGGGGTACCCATGCGCGCCGCCGGGATCATCTTGAGGATCTCCTCGACCGGCACCAGCTCGTCAACGATCTCGGTATCGATCAGCCCCGGTGCCACACAGTTGACCGTGATCTTGCGTTTGCCCAACTCGATCGCCAGGGCCTTGGCCGCGCCTATGACGCCGGCCTTGGAGGCGCTGTAGTTGACCTGGCCGCGATTGCCGATCAGCCCGGAAACCGAGGTGATGCAGACGATCCGCCCCGGCTTACGGCGGCGGATCATCGGCATGCTCAGCGGGTGCAGGACATTGTAGAAACCATCGAGGTTGGTGCGCAGCACCTGATCCCAGTCGTCCTCGCTGAGCGCCGGGAAGGCGCCGTCGCGGGTCAGGCCGGCGTTGCACACTACGCCGTAGTAGGCGCCATGGGCTTCGATATCGGCCTCCAGTGCCTGCCGGCAGGCGGCGCGGTCGGAAACGTCGAACTGCAGGATGCGCGCCGCACGGCCCATGGCCTGGATCTGCGCTTGTACAGCCTCGGCCTCATCGCGGCGCGAGCGGCAGTGCAGGACGATATCGAAACCGGCCCGGGCCAGGCGCAAGGCAATCGCGCGGCCGATACCACGGCTGGAGCCGGTGACCAGAATCGGGTCTTGGGTGGCGGTCATAGGGCGCTTTCCTGGGGTTGTTCGTGAAGGTAACTGGCGATCTGCGGTGGGCAGAATACATTAAGGCGGGCGATGGCCTGGATACCGGGGCCGTCCAGCTGGCACTCGAACACGCCCATGCCATTGTCGTCCTGTAGCGAACGCAGCGCCTTGATCTGCAACTCGGCTCCAGCCGGGAAGCGGTCGACATTGCACTGAAAGTTGCGGGTGCCGAGCAAAAAGCCCAACTGCACCGGCTCGCCGGCCTGGCGCGCCTGGCAACCGGCATAGGCGGCGACGCTCTGCGCCATCAACTCGATGCCGATCCAGGCCGGCAGGCTGCCGTCGTGCTGATTGAACAGACCCTCGGCGCGCACCTTGAGGCGGGTATGCACCTCTTCGGCGCCATAGTTCAGCACCTCATCGATCAGGATCATGTCGCCGGCGTGGGGTAATAGTTCGGCAATCGGCCAGCGGCAACTCATGCTGCATCTCCAGTTTCTTCGTCCATCTCTTCAGCCAGCTCTTTACCTAAGATCAGGTCACCCAGGATCAGGCTGATATTGCTGCCGCCGAAGGCAAAGGAATTGCTCATCAGGCGCCGGCCCTGGCTGCGCGCCATGCGCGCGCCTGGCTGGAGCAGTTGCAGGGGCGGCAACTCGGGGTCGGCTTCACCATCCCAGAGGTGCGGCGGCAGTAGATTATTCGGGTTGTACGGGCTCAGGCTGAGCCAGCAGAAGGCCGCTTCCAGGGCACCGGCGGCGCCAAGGGTATGGCCGGTCAGCGGTTTGCTCGATGAGCAAGGCACACCGGCGGGGAACAGCGCTTGTACCGCCAGGCTTTCCATGGCGTCGTTGTGCCGGGTGGCGGTGCCGTGCAGGTTCAGGTAGTCAATATCGCTGGCCTGTAAGCCGGCCGCAGCCAGAGCCTTGGCCATCGCCTGCTGGGCGCCGAGGCCCTCGGGGTGAGGCGCGGAAATATGGTGGGCATCGGAGCTGGCACCGCCGCCGAGCAGGGCGATTGGAGCGGCGCTCCGGGACGCGGGTTCTGTGCTCGGCTCGCTAGTCATAAGAAACAGGGCGGCACCCTCGCCGATATTGATGCCGTTACGATTGGCGGAAAACGGATTGCAGCGCTCGGCGGCCACCGCTTCCAGGGCGCTGAAGCCGTTCAGGGTCAGTCGGCAGAGGCTGTCCACACCGCCGCAGATCACCGCATCGCAGAATCCTTGCTCGAGCAAGCGCTTAGCGCTGAGCAGCGCCCGCGCGCTCGAAGTGCAGGCGGTGGAGATGCTGTAGTGCGGGCCGCACAGGCCCAGCCAGGCGCTGAGAAAACGTGCCGGGGCGACCATCTCCTGCTGGGCATAGTGGTAGTGATCGGGCAGCGCGCCCTCGTTGACGAAGCGCGCGATGCTCTGGCTGGCTTCGTCGATGCCCGAGGTGCTGGTACCCAGCACCAGGCCGACACGACTGGCGCCGTAGCGGGCGATGGCGGCGCGGATCGATGCTTCGATCTGCAATGCGGCGGCCAGCAGCAGCTGGTTATTGCGGCTGCGCTCAAACTCAAAGCCGGCCGGCATGGCGGGCAGCTCGGCGGTTACCGCGCCGACGGTCAGGCTGCGGCCGGTGACCAGCCATCCTGCAGTTGCATGCCCGAGGCATCGCCGGCGAACAGGGCATCGGCCACCGTCTGTTTGTCGTGGCCGAGGGCGCAGATCAGGCCCAGGGCGTTGAGGTAAGCGGACATCAGGGAATCTCGTGATCGGCGAGCGCGTAGACCCGGTAACTCGGGCCTTCGGCATGGTGCAAGGTGAAATCCAGGGGCGCCAGGTAGCTGATGCGCCAGTGCGGATTGAGCCAGCGCTGCCCGCCGGCCAGTGCTTGCCAGGTGCTCGGCGCATAGCTGTCGGCCAAGGCTTCGGTTGGGGTCATGGCGAACAGCAGGGCGGCGAACAGTTCGCGCGCTTCGTCATTCGGCGGCAGCAGGCCGTCGGCACGCCAGGCACCACCCTCCAGCAACTGCCGCGCCAGGGGCACGCCGAGCGGATCGAACAGCGACCAGCGCAGGATCGGGCCTTCGGCCTGCACCACCAGCCACCAGGTCTGGCGCTCGCTGGCCAGGTCGCGGTCGATGCGCAACGCCGCCGGCAGCGGCGCACCGAATACCGGCGCGCTCAGGGGCAGCGGGGTGCGCACGGCGCAGGCGCCGAGCAGCAGGCAGAGACCGAGCAGAAGTGGGCGAATCAGCAGAAGCGGGCGAATCATAAGGCGGTGTGCTCCAGCGGCTTGCGTGCCGCGACGTTGACCAGGGTTTCGTCGCGCTGGCCGACCGGTTTGGGCTGGCGCAGGCCCCAGCGTTCGAGCAGGCCGAAATCCTTGGCGCGGCTCCACCACAAATAGGGGTAAGAGACGTTGCGCTCGGCAAATTCGAAGCCCTGGCTGCGCAGCATATCGAGGTACTGCTCGGCGCTTTTCTGCACCTGCATCGGGTGGCGGAACAGCCAGCGGATCACCCAGGTATCGATATAGAACTGGGTCGACTCGGCGAATAACAACAGCCCGCCGGGCTTGAGCACGCGCCAGAATTCGGCGAGGGCCTGACGCTGTTCGACCAGGTGATGGAAGGTCTGGTGGCAGAACAGGATATCGACGCTGGCGTCCGCCAGTTGGATGGCGGCGCAGTCGCTGGCCAACAATTGCACCTCTAGCCCCAGGCGTTCGGCTTCGGCCCTTGAACAGTCGAGGCTGTGCGGGTCGGCATCCAGGCCGAGCAGGCGGCCAGGGGCAAAGGCTGCGGCGAGCAGGCCGAACGACTTGCCCTGGCCGCAGCCGGCGTCCAGCAGCACTGGCGCCTCGGGCAGCGGTGTATCGATCAGGCCCTTGAGGTCGTTGATCGCTACGCGCAACACATGGTGCTGCCAGACGTGGCTCTGCAGGAACCAGAAACCGAAACGGGTCTCCTCGACATAGGTAGGGGCGACTGGGTTGGACGTGGCGTTGTTCATTGATGTCCTTATCCGTTCATGGCGCAGAGTTCGCTGAGCACGCGCAGGCGGCGCTTGGGCTCGGCGACATAGGGGTTGCGCTGGTCCCAGGCGTAGCCGGCGAGGATTGAACTGATCATCCGACGAATCTCCGGGGTGGCATGTTCGTAGTAGATGACATCCTGGAAGCTGCCATCGTACCAACCCTCGACATACACGCGGAACGTATCCACCCCGCGTTTCAGCGGAATGGCGAACTCCTGCTCCCAGTCGATGCTTTCGCCGTTCAACTGGCGATGCAACAGGCCGGCGGCCATGCTCGCCGAACGCATGGCGATGGTCACCCCGGAGGAGAACACCGGGTCGAGGAATTCCGCGGCGTTGCCGAGCAGGGCGAAACCCGGCCCGTGCAAGCTTTTGACGTTGGCCGAATAACCGCCGATGGCCCGCGCCGGGGTGTCCCACACGGCATTCTGCAGCGGTTTGGCCAGGCTCGGGGTTTCCTCGACGAACTGGCGCAGGCAGGCGTCCAGATCCTCGGGGCGGCCCTGGAAGCGCGTGGCATCGGCGACCACCCCGAGGGAGCAGCGGCCGTTGCTGAACGGAATGGTCCAGAACCAGACATCGCGCAGGGTCGGGTGGGTGGTGATCAGGATTTTCTCCCGGTCGAAGCCCGAGGCCGCGTCGATCCGGTCCTCCACATGGGTGAACACGGCCTGGCGCACCGGGAAGTTCGACGGCAGGTCGAGGTCGAGCAGGCGCGGCAGCACCCGGCCGTAGCCGCTGGCGTCGAGGACGAAGGCGCATTCGACCTGGTATTCATGGCCATCGCTGAGGCGCTTGACCGTCAGGCGCGGGCAGGCGTCGCTGAAGTCGGCGGCGACTATCTCTTCTTCGTAACGGATGTCCACGCCCTGCAGTTCGGCCTGGTCGGCCAACAGCTTGTCGAAGTCGGCGCGCAGTACCTGGAAGGTCGAGCCCTGGCCCGGGGTGAAGGTGTCGCGGAAATCGAATTCGGTGTAACGCTCGCCCCAGCCGAAGGCCGCGCCGTGCTTGGTTTGAAAGCCCGCCGCCTTGACCGCTTCGAGCATCCCGGCTTCCTCGACGAAGTCCAGGCAATGGGAGAGCAGGCTCTCGCCGATGGAAAAGCGCGGGAAGCGCTGGCGTTCGAGTACCAGCACATCGTGACCCTGGCGCTTGAGCAAAGCGCTGGCGATGGCCCCCGAAGGGCCGGCTCCTATAACTACAACCTGGCGTTGCTCAATCTCAAGAGACTTCATAGCGGTGTGCCTCGTTAACGGTGGTAGCGAGATGAGGAGAAGCTCCGGCGAGAACCGGAAGCAGGGTGGCGATCAGGCCCATCAGCATCAACGCGAAGTACAACTCGGCGTCGATTATGCGCTGCTGCAGCAGCATATTGAGAAAGACGATTTCGGTCAGGCCGCGGGTATTCAATAACAGGCTTTCCCGCCATTTGCCTTGGCGCGGCCCCAGGTGCCGCTCGGCCCAGGATATGCCCCAGCACCAGGGTGAACGCCAGGCCATAGAGTAACGCCAACCAGT
>CAMPJN010000123.1 GCA_946886875.1 uncultured Pseudomonas sp. | reverse complement strand
ATGCAGCGCTGGCACGATGGTCGGGTATTGGCCATCGGCGATTGCGCCCATGCGATGAGCCCGCAATTGGGCCAGGGCGCGAACATGGCGCTGGTCGATGCCGCGGCGTTGGCCCAGGCGTTGCGACCACAGCGAGCCGCCGAAGCGATCGACTGGCAGCAGGTATTCGTCGGCTATACCGGTGCGCGCCGCCAGCACCTGCGTTATTACCGCCAGGCCAGCCGTTTGCTGACGCCGTTGTTCCAGTCCGATAGCCGGGTACTGGCGCTGCTGCGCGATAGCGCGCTGTACCTGGCCCGACACAATCGCTTCGGGCGTTATCACGCGGCGACCACCCTGGTGGGCGCGCGCACCGGCTGGCTACTCAGCGCCTATGACCAGGCCGCGCTCTGTACCTGGCGCGGCGACAGCACGGCCTGGGAAGCGTTGGCGGAATAGGCCGCGCTGTTGCTGGATAGCCAAAGCGCCATCCAGCCATCCCTCTGCACAGCGCTGCTAGATCCTCTGTTTCTGTGCAAGGTCCACGGCACCCTAGAGTGGACGTACCGAAGGCTTATCCGCGATTGGCCAGTCAGCGCTGGGCAAGGCCTCGCCATGCTCACAAAGAAGCAGGCTTCGTAGCCTGAATTAGTCATTGCGAAAAATATTGAAAGCTGTTGAGAAGCACAGGCCCTGCGTGTGATCTATAGCTTCTTTTTAGTGGCCTTTACGTAATTTGGTATCGCTAAAACTATGAGGGCTATACGTACTATGAATAGTCAGGCCTTGGATTGCATCATGGTTACGAATATGCCCGTTTAGCTGCATATATATGTGCGATAGCGTACTGATGTTTAAGTAGCCTTCTTCGTATATGAAATGGATGGCAAATATTGTTGAATACTTCTTGAATGGTAGTGGTTGTTATTTGATATTTCTTGGAGTGTAATTTTGTACTTTTCTATTGTTGTAATGCTCTAGCGGTTATTCAATCTAATCGCTATAGACTGAATAAATAAACGTGCTATCGTGAGTGTCGGTTCGTGCGATCTGGCAGGGTCTCTATATCCGATAGCCCACACGGCTTGAAGGGTCAAGCCGGTTGGCTTTGAAATCGGCCAATATTTAACCAAATGATATAGCAGGGCTCTTATTTATATACGAGCCGGCTGAGACGCCGCTCCCATCCGGGTGGCTGCACCTTTTCTTTACTGTTTCCCATAACTTTCGTGAGCTTATTGATATAAGCACGAAGCGCGCGCCTGTGGGTCAACGCTGGGCTCGTTTGAATAAGTAAGGGCATGCCAAGGAGCATATGATGCAAAAAAAATTTATGACGTTTGCGCTGTTGACAATGAGCCCGGGTGTATTTGCCGTACAGTTTCCAGACGGCGGTAGCCAGCTACAACAAATCCCTCCGTCGCCCACGCTGGAAAAAGCCCAGCCGGAAATTCAGGTCGAACAACCTCAGGTTTCTGCTATTCCCGGTTCGGATGACGTAAAAATAGTTGTTAATACATTGAACTTAACCGGCAATAGCCTGTATTCGGAAGCCGAGCTATTGGCGGTAACCGACTTTGTCGCAGGAAAAGAACTAAGTCTTGGCCAATTGCAGGCGATGGCCGCGCGCATTGCTGCTTTCTATCATGAGAAAGGCTATTTCGTGGCCCAGGCCTATTTGCCTGCGCAAGAGATCAAACAGGGGGCCGTCAGCATTGCGGTGCTTGAAGGCCGCTACGGCGATATCAGCCTGCGTAACCAGAGCAATCTCTCCGAGCGCCAGGCCAATGGTGCCCTCGATGGCCTCAACAGTGGCGATGTGATCGACTCGGCGCCGCTCGAAAGCCGCCTGCTGCTGCTCTCGGACACCCCCGGGGTGAACGTCAAATCGACCCTGGTGCCCGGCTCGGCCGTGGGCGAGGCCGACTTGATCGTCGATGTCACGCCGGGGCAACGGATAACCGGCAGTGTCGAGGCCGATAACGCCGGCAACTATTACACCGGTGAGTATCGTCTGGGCGCGACCCTGAACATCAACAACCTGGCGGGCCAGGGCGATGTCGCCACACTGCGCGCGCTGACCACCTTCAACGGCCTGGACTATGGCCGCGCTTCCTATCAGATGCAGTTTGGCAAGGCCACCGCCGGGGTGGCCTACAGCCGCATGGAATATGAACTGGGTAAAGACTTCAGCGACCTGGACGCCCACGGCACGGCGGATATCGCCAGCGTCTTCGGCAGTTATCCGCTGATTCGCTCGCGCAACACCAATCTGTACGCTCACCTTGGTTACGACTACCGCACCTTCGAAGACCGCATCGACGCGATCCCTGTGGTTACCGAGAAGAATGCCCACGTACTGATGGCGGGCCTGCATGGCAACCACCGCGATGACTTCGGCGGCGGCGGGCTGACCGGGGCTTCCCTGACCTGGTCCAGCGGCCAGCTCGATATCGAAACCCCCGAAGCCCGCGCTGCGGATGCCATCACTGCGCGCAGTAACGGCCATTACGACAAGCTGGGTTTCCATCTGATGCGCCTGCAGCACCTCACCGACCGGCTCTCGCTTTACGGCGCGGTCAGCGGCCAGGTCGCTTCGAAGAATCTCGACAGCTCGGAAAAGATGTCCCTCGGCGGCATGTATGGCGTGCGCGCTTATCCCCAGGGCGAAGCCTTTGGCGATGAAGGTTATCTGGCGACCCTGGAGGCCAGGCTGTTGCTGCCGCAGTTCTACGACCAGCAAGTGGGCCAGGTGCACCTGATCGGCTTCGTCGATGGCGGCTCCGTCACGGTAAACAAGGATCCCTGGGATGGCTCGGACAACAGCCGAACCCTCAGCGGGACGGGCGTTGGCGTCAACTGGATCGACAATAACAACTTCTCTGTAAAGGCCTACTACGCGCACAAGCTGGGCAGTGAGGATGCAACCGCTGCTCCGGATTCGGATGGCCGCTTTTGGCTGCAATTGGTCAAATATTTTTGATCGACGCAGCCGGTTACCGCAACGAACACGGGCCTGACCACGCCTGCCAAAACGCCGTATTAGAAGTAGGAACACACCATGAATAATATCTACCAGTCGATCTGGAACGCGAAGAGCGGCACCTTTGTCGCGGCATCGGAGCACGCCAAGAGCGGCGGCAAAAAGTCCGCCAGCGCCGGCAAAAGCATCGTCAGCCGAGGTGCGCGTTTCGCCCTGAAATCGCTCGCCGCCTCGATCATGCTGGCCAGCGGCTTCAATGCTTACGCCCTGCCGACCGATGGCTCGGTGGCGGCGGGCGCTGCCAGTATTACCAGCGGCGCGGGCAACATGACCGTTACCCAGACCACGCAGAATGTCAGCATCAACTGGCAGACTTTCAATATCGGCCAGGGCGAGGCGGTCAACTTCGCCCAACCCAACAGCAGTGCCATCGCCCTCAACCGGGTGTTGGGTGCCGACCCTTCGAGCATCCTGGGCAGCCTCAACGCCAACGGTAATGTATTCCTGATCAATCCGAACGGCGTGCTGTTCGGGCCGAGCGCCTCGGTCAACGTCGGCGGCCTGGTGGCTTCCACCCTGAGCCTCAGCGACAGCGATTTTATGGCCGGCAACTACAAGTTCGCGGGTAGCGGTGACGGCAGCGTCGTCAACCAGGGCACCATCAATGCAGACGGCGGCTATGTCGCCCTGCTTGGCGCCAATGTCAGCAACCAGGGCACCATTCAGGCCAATCTCGGCAGCGTGGCGCTGGCGGCGGGCGAGGCCATCACCCTCGACGTGGCGGGCGACGGCTTGCTCAATGTGGCTGTCAACCGGGGCGCGCTGGATGCGCTGGCGCAGAACGGCGGGCTGATCCAGGCCGATGGCGGCAAAGTGGTGATGACCGCGCAATCGGCGGGCAGTCTGGTTCAGTCGGTGGTCAACAACACCGGGGTAATCCGCGCCCAGAGCATCGAAAACCGCAACGGCACCATCATGCTGATGGGCGACATGCAGAGCGGCACCCTGAACATTGGCGGCACCCTGGACGTGTCCGGCGCCGATGCCGGGGAGACTGGCGGTAGCGTCACCGCGACGGCCCATCACGTCGGCCTGGTCGACGCAGAAATCAACGCTTCCGGCGACGCCGGCGGCGGCACCGTGCTGCTTGGTGGTGGCTACCAGGGCAATAACACGGCCGTGGAGAATGCCAGCGCAACCTATATGAGCGCTGACTCCAGCATCAACGCTGACGCCCTCACTACGGGTGACGGCGGTACTGCGGTGCTCTGGAGCGATGATTCGACCCGCGCTTACGGCAGCATCAGCGCCCGCGGCGGCGCAGAGGCCGGTGACGGTGGCCTGGTCGAGACTTCCGGTGGCTGGCTGGACGTCTCCGCGATCAAGGTCAACACCAGCGCCGCCCATGGCCTGTTCGGTATGTGGTTGCTCGACCCAGCAGATATCACCATCTCCAGCGCGGCCACCTCAGGCGCGACTTCCACCGGCAACGTCTTCGCCCCGGACTCCGGGGTCAACGCGGCCAATATCAACGTCGCTGATCTGGTTGTCGCCCTGGGCGGCAGCAACATCACCGTGACCACGGAAAACACTGGCGCCAGCGGTACCGGCAACGGCGATATCACGGTTATGGACGCCTTCACCTGGGTAGCGCCGACGACGCTGACCCTGAACGCTGATAGGGACGTGAACGTAAACCTGGGCGCCGATATCACCGCCACCCTTGGCAGTCTGGTGGCCAACGCCGGGGGCGATATCAACGTCAATGCGGCTATCTCCACCACCACCGGCAACCTTAGCTTTATCGCGGGCAATGACGTCGAGGTCAGCGCGGCCACGACCATCACCACCGGCAACCTCACCGCGGTCGCTGGGCAGAACGTCACCCTCAACGCGGCCATGACGATAACCACTGGCGATGTCATCTTGCGTGCCGACAATAACGGTACCGGGCCGGGGGCGATCCTCGGCGGCACCGTGCTGATCACCTGCGGCATCGGCTGCATCGACATAACTACGGGCGATCTAAGCATCCGCTTCAACCCGGTGACCTACGCCAGTACCAACAACGAAATCAACGCCTACGGCTTGAACCTGACCGGCGGCGGCGCCTTGGACGCCAAAGCCTGGGTGTTCGGGCAGGGCGACGACAAGGTTTACGACGGCCTGCGCAACGCAACGGTCAGTGGTCTCGAGCCCGATATCGCCGCTGCGCCGCCCCCCGTTGCCTTGGGCGCGGTCAGCAACGCGCTGTTCGATACCCAGAATGTCGGCGTCGAGAAGTTGATTACTTACGAAAGCACCTTCTTCGACGCGGTTTTCGAACTCTTCGCGCCCTTCGGCACAGCGTTGGGAACCTTTGTCACGCGGGCCGATATCACCCCGGCACCGCTGACCATCACCGCCAACGACGCCACCAAGGTATTCGGTGAAACGCTCGTTCTGGCGACATCGGCATTCACTTCGGTGGGCCTGGTGGCAGGAGAGACCATTGGCAATGTCACCCTGACTAGCCCTGGGACGGTGGCAACGGCGCCCGTGGACGGCAACCCCTATGACATCATTCCTAGCAATGCGACCCCAGGTACCTTCGATCCGGGCAACTACAGCATCAACTTCGTCAATGGCACGCTGTTGATCAGCGCCGCCCCGCCGGTAACACCGCCGGGCTCGACGCCGCCAGGTTCAACGCCACCGGGATCGACTCCACCAGGCTCGACGCCGCCGGATCTGCCGATCGAGTCGCTGCCGACCGAAACGCTGCCTGGCGTAACCAACCCGAGCACCACCAGCCCCTACGACGACACCTCAGGTCGGGAGTTCGTCTCGGAGCCGCCACTGCTAGCAGCCGGCTTGAACTTCGAGACAGAAGGTGCCGGGATGAATATGCCTGCTGCACAGTTGACGCAGCTGATAGTCGCGCGCGAACCCATGCTGGAAGAAGAGCCGCCAGCGCTCTATATGGCGCCGGTGTATCCGCCTCGGCAGGATCGTAACTAAGTAGTGGCCGGCCGGGGTTTGCAGGCGCGGAGCCAATTGGAGGGTGCCAGGGTCCGGGGGGAGAAATTGCCCCTGAGTCTGGCCAGAGGTTTATTGGCAGGCTGGGCAAGTTATGAATACTGACGAGAGCAGGGCTTCGCTGTGCCTGCCCACGCCGGTAGGCCGACGGCATGGGGGGAATAGCCGCAAGGCCGCCGTCAGAGGATGCTGTATCGGTCTTCTGGCGGTTGCCGGCATGCTCGTTCAGTCGCTGGCCAGGGCGGACGATGGCGGGCTTACGCTCGCCTCGGCTCAGCCCGGCACGATAGGCGTCACGTCCAAACGGGCGAATTTCAAGCACGAATACGCCTCCTGGGCTGCGCGTCACACCGCGAACTGGGTCGTCGACTCCGGCGATAATCTGGGCATGCCCTTTATGATTGTCGATAAGGCGCAGGCTCGGGTTCTGCTCTTCGATGCAAGCGGTGAACTCAGCGGCGCGGCCTCGGCGCTGCTCGGCCTGGCGGTGGGGGATGACTCCGTGCCCGGCATCGGCAGCCGCAAGCTATCGAGTATCCGCCCGGAAGAACGCACCACCCCAGCGGGCCGTTTTGTCGCTTCGTTGGGGCGCAATCTCAGTGGTAAGGAGATTCTCTGGATCGACTATGAGAATGCCATCTCGCTGCACCGCGTCGTCACCAGCAATGCCAAGGAGCGCCGCGCGGAGCGTTTAGCCTCGCCGCTTACCGACGACAAGCGGATTTCCTACGGCTGCATCAACGTGCCTGTGGCGTTCTTCGATCGCCATGTCATTCCGGCTTTCAGCGGAACCAACGGCGTTGTCTATGTGCTACCGGAAACCCGGGCGAACCATAAGGTGTTCACCTCCTACTACGGAGTGGAGTAGCGGTCTGGCTCTGCCGGCATAGCCCGATAATGGCGATTTGATCTGGCTTCCACCACTGTTCGGGCGAGGGGCGCTATCCTTGCGAGTGCGATAGCGGGTCATACTCAGGGCTTGGCGGGTTAGGATAGCGTCGGCGTTCAGATGACTAACGAGAGCTTGTGAAAAATGCTCGCCTGCTGCGGCCATCAGGCTATGGCGCTCGATCTTTGCACAGCCTCCGACTCGACCATTCAATAAGGAAATTCCATGCGTTTGATTTATGCCGTTCTGCCTTTGCTGCTGTTAGCCGGTTGTTCGTCGTTCAGGGCCGAGCCGGAAAACATCAAAGCGGTTCCCGAGGATCGCTTGTTGGCTTATCAGGAGCCGCTGCAGGGCGCTGGCGAGATCGTGGTTAATCGCGACCTGGGCTTGATGGGCGGCGGTTGCTATATCGCCGTACTGGTCGATCGTCAGGTCGCTGCACGCATCGGCATGGGCGAAGTGGCCAGCTTTCAGGTGCCCGCGGGCAATCGGATACTCAGCATCGGCATCGACAAGATGGACGATACCCTCTGCGCCTACGGTCGCCTGCGCCGCGAGCTGGCGGTACGCGTGGTAGCCGGCGAACGCCAGCAATTCCGGGTCGTCAGCCAATCTCAGGGCGGCTTCGACATCCTTCCCGATAGCAAGTGACTGTCATCCTCCAAACCCTTCATACGAGGCTGCGCTAGCGGTTTACTCCGCAGATGTGATGAGTTCGCGTCTGCGCCTGCCTTGGCATTTTCGTACTCAAGGATCTGAGCATGCCGCCCATGCTGGAAATTCTCGCCAACTGCTTCTATCTGGTCGCCGTGCTGCTGGCGGCGCGTAATTCGGTGCATACCTGGTCGGTCGGGCTGATCGGCTGCGGGCTCTTCGGCTGGCTGTTCTTCGAGGTACAGCTGTATGCCGATCTCACCCTGCAGGTCTTCTATATCGTCACCAGCCTGATCGGTTGGTGGAGTTGGTTGCACGGTAAAGGCGGCGCGGCGCTGCCGATCAGTCGCACGTCCTGGTTGGGGTTGCTCGCTGCGCTGCTGCTCGCAGTGCTGGTGGCGCTGGGCTATGGCGCGCTGTTGCACCGTTTCACCGATGCCTATGCGCCGTTCCTCGACTCTCTGGTGCTGACCTTCAGCGTACTGGCGCAGCTGTTGCTGATGCGCCGCAAGCTGGAAAACTGGTACTGCTGGCTGCTGGTCAATAGCCTGGCGGTGCCCTTGTTCATTTCCCGCGAGCTGTACCTGACAGGCTTTGTCTATGCGCTGTTCTGGTGCAATGCCTGGTACGGGCTGTACCGCTGGCGGCGCGAGTGGGACGGACAATCGACCCAGGTCGTTATCGACGGGCAGCGGGCCTGAGAAATGGCGCGGCGTTTTCGCAGTGGCCTGGTAGTTGGCAAGTTCGCGCCGCTGCACCTGGGCCATGAGTGGTTGATCGATGAGGCGTACAAACAATGCGAGCGCCTCTATCTGCTCAGTTGGTCGCGACCGGAATTGCCAGGTTGCGAGGCCGAGCGCCGCGAGCGCTGGCTCGCCACGCGCTTGCCGCACATACAACATTGGGTGCTGACGCCGCAGCGGGTCGCGCAGTGGCAACGCGAGGGCCTGGCGTTGCCCGAACTACCGGATAACCAGGATGCGCCGCAGCTGCAGCGTCAGTTCGTCGCGCAATTCTGCGTGCAGGTGCTGGGCGATAAAGTCGATGCGGTTTTCACCAGCGAAGCCTATGGCGATGGCTTTGCCGCGCACCTGGCGCGTTGTTTCGAACAGCCGGTGATGCATGTCGAGCTGGACCGTGCACGGCAGCGGGTGCCGATCTCCGGTTCGCGCCTACGCACCGATGTGCATGGCCTGAGCGAATACCTGGCGGCCGAGGTATATGGCGATTTCGTCGAACGCATCGCGCTGCTCGGTGGCGAGTCCACCGGTAAGAGCAGCCTGAGCCTGGCCCTGGCGGATGCCCTGGACACCCTGCATGTCGCCGAATTCGGTCGCGAACACTGGTTGGCCCGTGGCGGACAGCTGGCCTATGACGATCTGCTGCATATCGGCCGCACCCAGGTGGCACGCGAACAGCTGCTGGCGGGGCAGGCACGGCGCTATCTGGTGTGCGACACCACACCCCTGACCACGTTGTTTTATTGTCGGGAGCAATTCGGCCGCGCCGAGGCGGAATTGGAACAGTTGGCCGAACGCCGTTATCAGCACCTGTTTCTATGTGCCGACGACTTCCCGTTCGTGCAGGACGGTACACGGCAGGACGCCGCGTTTCGTCGCCGGCAGAATGCCTGGTACGTGCAGCAGCTGCAGCGCCGCGGCTTGCCCTACAACCTGTTGAGCGGTTCGCTGAGTGCACGCGTGGCGCAGGTGTTGGAGTGTTTGCAGGTGCCCAGCGCCTGAACTCAGGCCGCCCACGAACGGGCGGCTGCCTCAAGCGAGATTACGTTCGCCCTGTTCCAGCTCGCGTAGCTCCTGTTGGCTAAGCGTCAACCACTCTTGATGCAGGTTGCGGTAGTGCTTGGGCGAGCGGCGGGCGTGGCTATGGATCTGTTGCAACTGGGCCAGGGCTTCCTGCTGGCGCCCCAGGCGGCGCAGCATCAGGGCGTAACGGTATTGGGCCTCGGGGCCCGGGTAGTAGGCGACCAGGGCGAGGTACTCCTCTTCGGCCTTGGCATTGTCTTCCAGAGCATCAAGGGCGCGGGCGAACAGTAGGTGGCCTTCGCTGGAGCGGAAACTCGGGTTGTTGGCGATCAGTTGTTCCAGCGTCTGCTTGCAGCCGGCGGCGTTGCCCTGGGCGAAGCGCGCCTTGGCCAGACCGAGGAGGATATCCGGCGCGTCGGCATCGGTGCCGCGCAGCGCCGTCTGGTAGTGGCTTTCGGCTTCCTTGGCCAGGTTCAGACGCAGCAGTTCTTCGGCCAGGTTCATGCGGGTGATGCGGCTGTCGCAGACTTCCAGTTCA
>CAMPJN010000122.1 GCA_946886875.1 uncultured Pseudomonas sp. | reverse complement strand
CGCTGTCGTCGGCGAAGCGCAGGGTGCATTCGACTTTGCCGCGCGACAAACCGTTACGCAGTGCTTCGCGTACCGGGCCTTCGAGATCGCGAAACGCTTCCGGCAGGCGCAGGTGCGGTTCCAGGTAACGGTGGTTGACCGAGCGCAGCTCCCAGCTCAGGGTGCCATTGGCGCCGGCCTGCTCGACGCGGGCGAAGGCCGTCATGCTGTGGATCATGGGTAAACCTCTCGGAAGTCGGCGGGGCCGCGCGCGATCCTTGTCGCCGGCTGCACGGCTGGCTGCGGGAGCTCGGCGCCGGGCGTTTTTCGCGGCTGGCGCTGATCGCGCACGGGGTGTCAGGGCGCGGGATTGTAGCGCAGTGTGTCGGTCGCTCCCAATTGGTCGCGCCGTGGCTGGTATAATGCGCGGCAGATTTTTTCCTTGAACAGGTATTTTTTGATGAAACGTCCCAGTGGCCGCGCCGCCGATCAGTTGCGTTCGATCCGCATTACTCGCAACTACACCAAGCATGCCGAGGGCTCGGTACTGGTGGAGTTCGGCGACACCAAAGTGATTTGCACGGTCAGTGTCGAATCCGGCGTGCCGCGTTTTCTCAAGGGCCAGGGACAGGGTTGGTTGACCGCCGAGTACGGCATGTTGCCGCGCGCCACCGGCGATCGTAATCAACGCGAAGCCAGTCGCGGCAAGCAAGGCGGTCGTACCCTGGAGATCCAGCGGTTGATCGGTCGCTCGTTGCGCGCCTCTCTGGATATGTCCAAGCTCGGCGAAAACACCCTGTATGTCGACTGCGACGTGATCCAGGCCGACGGTGGTACCCGTACCGCCTCCATCACCGGCGCCATGGTGGCGCTGATCGATGCGCTGAAAATCATCAAGAAGCGCGGCGGCCTGAAAGGCGGCGACCCGCTCAAGCAGATGATCGCCGCGGTATCGGTGGGCATGTATCAAGGTGAGCCGGTACTCGACCTGGATTATCTGGAAGATTCGGCGGCGGAAACCGATCTCAATGTGGTGATGACCAGCGCCGGTGGCTTTATCGAAGTGCAGGGCACTGCCGAAGGTGCGCCTTTCCAGCCGCTGGAATTGAATGCCATGCTGGCATTGGCGCAAAAAGGCATGACCGAGCTGTTCGAGCTGCAGTTGGCGGCGTTGGCGGATTGATCGCCTGCGGGTCGTCGATGACGCGCCACAACGACGCCTCCAGAGGCGTCGTTTGCCGTTCCTGAGAAACAATCCGTTACCCAAGGAGAGAAGCCGTGACTGATGACCCGCAAACCCCGCAGCCGATGCCCAGCCAGGAAGCCCGGCAGTGGGCGATGCTCTGCCATTTCGCGGCCTTTTTCGGCCTGGTGTTCCCCTTCGGCAATCTGCTCGGCCCGTTGATCATCTGGCAGATCAAGAAGGACTTCGATCCCTTTGTCGACGAGCAAGGCAAGGAAGCGCTGAATTTCCAGATCAGCGTGGCGCTGGCAATGGTCCTGTGCTTCGTGCTGATGGTCGTGCTGATCGGCTTTCCATTGTTGCTATTGGTCGGCGTTGGGGCGCTGGTGCTGACGATTATCGCCGGGATCAAAGCCAACGAAGGCCAGGCTTATCGCTACCCCTTTGCCTGGCGTTTGATCAAGTAGGCAAAAGCACCATTCGCCGGGATTCGCCCTCGAACTTTCGCGCCATAGGGCGGTCTTGAGAGGACGGGTGACATTTCGTGCAGGCAACCTCGAGTTGCCCTTGTCACCCATACATCTCCTGGCGGTGATTATGGATGAGCTCAGCGAAGTACCGCATGAGTTGGAAGAACTGACCCTGGCGCTGCTGCATAGCCGCGCCGAAGTCGCGCGCCTGCGCGAACGCGAACAGCTGTTCAGCAGCTTGCTGGGTAGCGTCAATGCGGTGCTTTGGGCCTTCGATTGGCAAGAGCAGCGGATTATTTACGTCAGCCCCGCCTACGAACATATCTTTGGCCATTCCGCGGCGCTGTTGCTCGCCGGTTACGACGAGTGGCGCAACAGTATTTATCCGGATGACATGGAGTACGCCGCCGAGAGCCTGGCCAAGGTCTTGGAAACCGGCGCCGTGGAAGCGCGCGAGTACCGCATCATCCGTGCCGACGGACAGCTGCGTTGGCTGAGCGACAAGTGCTTCGTCAGCCGGCGCAACGCCGCCAAAGAAGTGCAGATAGTCGTTGGGATCGCCGAAGACATCACCGAAAAGAAACAGCTGGAGGGCGAGTTGCAGCGCCTGGCGACCGTCGACGTACTGACCCAGAGCAGCAACCGGCGGTATTTTTTCGAGTGTGCCCAGCGCGAGTTCGAGCATGCCCGCAAGTTTGGCAGTCCGCTGGCTTTCCTCCTCCTCGATGTCGACGATTTCAAACAGATCAACGACCAATATGGCCACCAGATGGGCGACCAGGTGCTGCAGCGTCTGGCCTATTGCGCGGCGGCGGTGCTGCGCCGTCATGATCTGTTCGGGCGGGTGGGCGGCGAAGAATTCGCCGCGCTCTTCCCCAGTTGCGAATCCGAACTGGCCACGGTGATCGCAGAGCGCTTGCAGCGCGAGGTGCAGCGCCTGAGTTTCACCCATGAAGGCAAGACTTTCGGCATCACCGTCAGTCAGGGGCTGGCCAGCTTGCGTGGCGACGATCTCACCTTGGACAACCTGTTCGCTCGCGCCGATGTCGCCATGTATACGGCCAAGCGCCAGGGCAAGAATCAGATCGTGCTCGGCTGACCGAACGGTCAGGTCGGTCGGGCGCCATTGGCGAAAATCCGCCGTTGACGATTTTCGAGTCGGCCAAAATCCGCTTATGTCCGCATTCGTTGGGCACTTCTATAGTTTTTGGAATCTATCTCAAATATTTGAAATTAAAGGACTTTTATTTAGTTTAAGGGGATTGGCACGGTATCCGCTTAGGGCTCTTCAACCACCGGCTGTCTCGGCCGGCACACAATAAAAACGAAGAGACCACAGCATGATCCTTATCGACCTCCGCCGTTGCTTCGCCAACCCTTGCTGCGTGCTTGCCGGCCCGCGCGCCGCGCCCTAGCCCCCAATTCCGTTCACCCACCGATGCCCTGCGGCGTTGGCGCCTATGCGCCGGCCGGCTGGTGCCTGTCTGGGCGAACCGTCGAATTCGGTCCGTGCGTGGGCCTCTGCCTCCTTGGAGGCGCGCCAGGACCGATGTGCCACCCCTTAAACTGGAGAAAACCATAATGAGAAAGACCTCCCTGGCGCTGGCCATAGCCGCCGGCACCCTGGGCTTGTCCCTGAGCCAAATCGCCAACGCCGAGTTCCTCAAGGACAGCAAGGCCAGCATCGAAGCGCGTAACTTCTACTTCAACCGCGATTTCCGCGAAGGCGCCGGTCAGGCCAAACAGGAAGAATGGGCGCAGGGCTTCCTGCTACGCCTGGAATCCGGTTACACCGAGGGCACTGTGGGTTTCGGCATCGACGCGCTGGGCACTTTCGGCTTCAAGCTGGACTCCGGTGACGGCACCGCCGGCAGCGGCCTGCTGGTTTCCGACCGTGAGTCGGGCGGTTCCCAGGATAACTATGGCGACCTCGGTCTGGCCGCCAAGGCCAAGGTCTCCGAGACCGTACTCAAGGTCGGCTCACTGCAGCTGAAGAATATGGCCATCGGTTCCAGTGATGGTCGCCTGCTGCCGCAGGTGTTCCGCGGCGGCCAGCTGGTCTCCAAGGAAGTCGCCGGGCTGACCCTTGATGCCGGTTACCTGGATGAGGTCAACCACCGCAACTCCGGTGATTATGAAGACATGAAGCTGAACACCTTCACGCTCAGCGGCATTACCTTCAGCGACGACAACCTGAGCAACGAGTTCGTCTTCGCCGGCGGCACTTACAAGTTCAGCGACAGCCTCAGCGGCGGTTATTACTACAGCAACCTGGAAGACCTGTACAAGCAGCACTCCTTCAACCTGGTGCATGTGTTGCCGCTGGGCGATAAGCAATCGCTGAAGACCGACCTGCGTTACGCGCGCTCTACCGACGATGGCGATAGCAACGTCGACAACAAGGCCTTCGGCGCCATGGTCACCTACGCCCTGAGCGGTCATAAATTCGGTTTGGGCTATCAGAGCATGAGCGGCGATACCGGCGCGGCTTACGTCAGCGGTACCGACCCGTTCCTGGTCAACTATGTGCAGATCGGCAACTTCGCCGCCAAGGATGAAAAATCCTGGCAGGCGCGCTACGACTTCGACTTCGCCTCGATCGGCATCCCAGGCCTGACCTTTATGACCCGTTACCTGAGCGGCGACAACATCGACCGCGGCGACGGTGTGTCCGACGGCCGTGAGTGGGAACGCGATATGGACCTCGCCTACGTGGTGCAGGCTGGCCCGCTGAAAAACCTCGGCCTGAAATGGCGCAACGCCATGGTGCGCAACAACTTCGGCCGCGACATCGACGAGAACCGCCTGATCGTCAGCTATACCCTGCCGCTGTTCTGATATTGGTAATGCGATACGTCGATCTGTTGCATCCATTTCGACGCTGAGCACGTTGAGCCCGGACCCTGGTCCGGGCTTTTTTTTAGCCACCCAGTGGGGTACAGCTGCGCGGCCGCAAAAAAATTGAACCGCAGAGGTGGCGGCTGACGACACAGGGGTGTCACTCACCGTACAGGGCAGCCACCATGCCGTTTCGAGATCATCTTTACGTTGCTAGCGCGCGCCATGACCAGGCGAACGGCGCTACGCAGGCTGGCTATACTCGCCTGCGCAGGGCGAGCGCGCGCGTTCGCCTTGCCGCCGGCGACACGCTGGCGGCTATTCGACGACGCACCAACCCCATGGGCGTATGGGCGCGCGTTGGCAAACCAATAAGAATCGCCGGCTGGCAGTTTCGGACCGATTGCGATCACTCGCCAAGGGCACTTTCATGACACTCCTTCGACACATCGGCGGCTCCGCTCGCCACTGTTGCTCGTTGTTGCTGTTGAGCACGCTGGCTGGACAGAGCTGGGCCGAAGAGTTGCTGAGCATGGCTGCCGAGCAGACCCAGTTGAGTTTTGGCGTGATCGGTCTGGAAGGCCTGGCCGAGGGCGACAACCTGGCGGTCGAACTCGACGGCTACGATGTCACTGCGCTTACTTCGCGCCAGGGTGGCGAGCTTCTCCTGGACATGCCGATGCAGCTCAGCGGCGGGCGTCACCCATTGGTGGTGCTGGTGTTCTACGCCAACGGCAATGTCGACACCCTGCTCGAGGCGAGTGTCGAGGTGGGCGAGTCGGCGTCGCCACAGATGGCCGACCCCGACGATGAGCTGCAGGTAATCGATGACGCTGCCGCGCCCGTTGCAGAGTCGAGCGGTGTTAGCCGTGAACATTCGCTCTATGTGTTGCTCAGCAACAACTACCGGATCGACGAGAAAAATCCGGCGAACTATGCCGACACGCCGCATTACGCGAGCAATGGTGGCGTCAGCTATCGCGGCCAGGGCGAAGGCGAGCACGGTCGCTGGCAGGCCGAACTGGATGCCCTGTACGACAACAACAGCCTGAACAACCCCAACGGCTATGAATGGGAACTGCCGAACTATCGCCTGGCCGCGTCCCGTGGCAGCGGTCTGTATCGGCAGGGGCTGGCGCTGGGCAATTACAACGTCGCACGCGAGGATCTGCTGTTCAGCGCCTATCAGCGCCGCGGTGCGGTGGTGACTCTGGGCGACGCCCTGGAAGGCCCGTTGCAGCTCGATGTGTTCGGCGTGCAAAGTGAACCTTTGACCGACTACCGGCACCGCCTGGGTTTCCCCGGGCGCTCCGAGGAGCGCAGTGCCGGCGGCCTGCTGACTTTCGCGCCGCTGCCGGACGATCCGCAATTGCTGCAGATCACGGCCGGCTTTATTGATGGCGAAACCACCGACAGCAGCATCGGTCAGTGGTCGCCCGATCAGGCCGTGCGCTATGCCGGCAGCAGCTGGAACCTCGGCGTGGATTCGCGCTTGGGCAACAACAGCCTGTGGCTGCATGCCGACTACGCCAGCGCCAGCTTCGACAGCGATGGCCTGGGTTTCGGCGAAGGCGCGCGCCGCGACCAGTCCCATGATCTGCAGGCGCAGTTGAATTCCGGCTCCTGGTTCGCCGCCGGCCCTTTCGATCAATGGAGCCTGACCTTGCAGCGCCGCCAGGTCGGACTCGATTACTTTTCCCTGGGCAACCTGTACCTGCCGGGCGACCTGCTACTGGATCGCGTCAACTGGCAGGGCTTTATCGGCAACCTGCAGATGGAAGCCGAGTTGGCGCGGGAAACCAATAACCTTGACGACCAGGACGAGGTGGCGGATCAGGTCACTCAACGGCGCTTGTTCAACCTCTACTACTACCCGATGGTGGACGCCGAGGCGCTGCCCTGGAAGTTGCTCGGGGTGCCGTCGCTGAACGCCGGGTTCAGCGAAACCCGTCGGCGCCAGGACCGCGAGGATGCCGAAGTGGTCGGCTTCGATGTCAACGACCGCACCCGCGAAAGCCTGTTTGGCATCAACTTCTACCAGAACCGCTGGAACTGGTCGGTGCAGCATAGCGTGCAGGACACTCGCGACCATTCGCGGTCGGTCGAGCAACAGGGCTTTCTGGTCTACGAACCGCCGTCCGACCAGCGCAGCCGCATGACCACTCTGCAGCTGGGCTATACGCCGCTGGATAACCTGAGCCTGTCCACCAGTTGGCAGTGGAGCAAGCAGCAGGCGCTCGACGACGGTGACATCTACCGCAGCACCAGCCGCGGGCTCGATATGGTCTGGCAGATCGTGCCGCAACGCTGGCGCCTCAATGCCTCCTATTACCACGGCCGCGATCGCAGCCATTTCGGCGAGAGCGGCTTTCTCGGCGATAACCAATTGCAGCAGACCGCCAATCTGCAACTGACCTGGAGCGCCAGTCAGCCCAGGGGTTTGAGCCCCGGCATCGATTGGTTTCTCAAAGGCAGCTACGCCAAGCAGGACAGCGAACTTTACGACCTGGGCAGGGAGGACTGGCAACTGTTGCTGGGCTTCGACCTGCGCTGGGACACCCATAGCAACTGATATTCAAGGTCGACTCGAGCATTGGCGAGCCGACGGGAAAGGTGAAACATGAAAAAGCTCTATAAGCCCATGCGGCTTGCGCTGGTGCTGCTGTGTGCAGCGCTGCCGCTGTTATCCGCCAAGGCGGATCTGCAGGCAATCAAGGGGCAGTCCGCGCAGCGGCAATTGCTCGCCACGCAGAACAACAACCTGGCGCTCAATTGGCAGGTATCCACCACACCGGGGCATAGCGGTGGTGCCACGTCCGGCGCCTTGCAGGTGATAGACGCGGCCAGCGGCAACATTCTCGCCACGGTCGGCGGCTCGCTTATGCAAAGCGGCAGCGGTCCTTACCTGTTCAGCGAATTCATCGAGCTACCCGCCGCCAGCGTGCAAAACTGGCAGCAGCAGGGCATTCGTCGGGTGGTTCTGGCGCGCAACTTCAGCGATCTTGCCGGTGGCCGTGTGATGCGTGGCCAGGTAATACTCAATCTGGTGTCCAGCGGCCTGCGCGCGCCGCGCGAGAACCTCGGCGGCGAGCTGTTGTTGCAGCGCCTGAGCCTGAGCTTTACCGACAACCAGCGGATCAAGGTAGTGCCGCCCGATAGCGAGATCAAAGCCAAGGTGCTGATGACCTACAGCGGCAATGGTCTGCTCGAAGGGCGTTGGCAGGTCGCCGAACCCGGCAGCAGCGAAGGTCGACCGTTCTACCGCACCCTGACTCTGGTGCGTAGCCATCTTGGCAACGCTCAGCAGCAAACCCTGACCAGCCCGTTGCTGCCGGTCGGCAAGGCCGGCAAATACCGGGTGCGTTTCTGCGTCAGCAACCCTGAAATGGTGCCGGCCGATGGCTTGGTGCTGGATTCCGGATGTCCGATCGAGGCACTCACAGTGGAAACCGTTTACGAAGTTCTCGGCGCCAGCGACCCGTCCGCCCGAGTGTTGATCGATGCCAGCCCGCAGAGCGGCGAGGTGGATGACAAAACCGCGTTCAAATGGCGCACGGTCGAGGGCGCGGTGGTTTATCAGTTGCAGTTGTTCGCCAGCACCGAAAAGCAGCCCAACGCTGCCGATGTGCTCGGCGAGTCGCCAAGCTTCGTCTCCGGTATGCTGCTGCCAGCCAGCATCACCCAAACCGCCTTGTCGGCCTTGCTGCGCAACAAGCTCGAGCCTGGCCGCTACTACCTGTGGCGCGTTACCGCTCACGATCAGAACGGTTCGCTGATCGGCCGCAGCCAGGAATGGCGGGTGCGTTACCAGCCATGAAAACCCGGCCTGCTACGGGCGCCTCGAGCGCTCCGCCGCAGGCCGTTGCGTTAGTACTCGATAGGTCGCCACTTCCAGGGAATGCCGATGAGCGATGACACCGACGAACGATTGCTGCAACGCATCGCCGGCCAGGACCAGCGGGCATTGCGCGAGTTCTACCAGCGCTTTCACGGCGCGGTCTTCCAGTTCTCCATGCGCACGCTCGGCAACAGCGCCGATGCCGCCGAGGTGCTCAACGAGGTGATGCTCGAGGTCTGGCGCCGCGCGGACAGCTTTGCCGGTAACTCGCAGGTGCGTACCTGGGTATTCAGCATCACCCGCAACAAATCGGTCGACCTGTTGCGGCGCAAGCGCTCGACCACCTCCCTCGACGACGCCGATATCGAGGACGAGCAGCCCGCGCACTGCGAGCTGAGCGGCGCGTTGGAGCTGGACCAGCGCGGCGAGCAGGTGCGTCACTGCGTGGACAAACTCAAGGACAGTCACCGCCAGGTGGTCTATCTGGCCTTCTTCGAAGAACTCGCCTACCCGCAGATCGCCGAGATCATGGGGATTCCCGGCGGCACCGTGAAAACCCGCATGATGCACGCCAAGCAGCAGCTGTTGCAGTGCCTGCGCCGCCTGCTGGGAGGCCTCTGAACATGGCCGAAAGACTGAACCGATGCGTCGCCGTTCACGACTCAGGGATACTGATTGCGGAGGTGAACGATGGACATTGAAGACAACGATCAACGGCTGCTGGAGCTATTGCCCTGGTACCTCAACGGCACCCTCGACGCGGCCGAACGGAAGCAGGTGGAGGCGCTGCTGCTGCGCTCCGCCGAGGCCCGGGAGGAGTTGCAGGCATTGCGCGAACTCGCCGCCGCGGTGCGCCAGGAGGAGCAGGCGACGAATCTGCGCCAGCCGGCACCGGGCGAGCTGGGTTGGGCGCGACTGCAGCGCAGTCTGCGCCAGGAAACAGCGGAGATCCCGCGGCGCGATTGGTGGAAGCCCGGCCTGGCCGTCGCCGCCGCCCTGGTGGTGGCGCTGCAGATCGGCATTCTGGCGCGCCCGGCGGCTACCGACAGCGATTGGCGCCTGCAAAGCAACGGAGCACAACAGCAATTGCTCAGCGGCGGCTATCGCCTGCAGCTGCGCTTCGTCGAACACGCCCAGTGGCAGCAGATACGCGAGCTGTTGCTCGAGGTCGATGCACTGTTGATCGACGGCCCGTCGGCGCTCGGTATGGTCCAGGTATATGTGCCGAGCGATTCGCGGTTTGCCGATGGCAAGGCTTTGCTGCAGTGGTTGCAACAACAGCCGGTGGTGCAGCATGCCGCGCTGATGAGTAACGCGCCGTGAGCTTGCACTTGGGCCTGGTCGCACTGCTGCTGGGTGCGCTCGCCGGGTCGCCGTTGCTAGCCGCCGCCGAGCCGGCGACGGTGCCCACGGCACCGGGTGCCGCGCCTACCCGGCCCACGGTGGCGGTTGATACTCGGGTGACGCGCGAGCCGACCAGGCCAGCGGCCGAGCCTGTGGCAGAACCAGGCGTGTCGCAGAGGACGCCACCGGCGGTGCCCGAAGCGACCAGGGTACCTG
>CAMPJN010000121.1 GCA_946886875.1 uncultured Pseudomonas sp. | reverse complement strand
AGCCTGTTTTTAACGCAGTATTGCCAACGCAGGTAGTTTTTCAACGGCCTGCTAGGCGACCGC
This sequence comes from uncultured Pseudomonas sp., assembly GCA_946886875.1. Next base: position 9,825 of record CAMPJN010000121.1, on the reverse strand, counting down.
CTGGGCCCCGGCCGCGTGCACGCGTTGCGTCGCGAGCACCCGTGAGCGCCTTTTCTTCAGCCAGATCACCACACCGGTGACCGACAGCATGGCCACCGCCAACCCCAGCAGAGACACCAGGATGCGCCCCGGCAAACCGAGAATGCGCCCGGAATGCAGGGGGAACTGCGCCTGCATGAAAATATCCCCGGCGCTACCGCTGCCCGGTATCAGGGTGCCCGCGATGGCGCCGCTCTGGCCGTCCAGGTACAGCCAGGGATTGCCCAGGCCGCCATCGCCGTGGTCGTTCTCCGCGGTATAGAAACCGACGCCGTAGACATCGAACTCCGGCGAATAGAACACTCCGCCGGCAGGTTTTTCCAGACCCAGGCGCGCCGCTTCGGCGGCTGCAAGGCTGACCGCTTCGGCGCGGCTGATGCCCGGTTGTTTCTGCTCATCGAGGCTGACCGGGGTGCGGCTGGCGAAAGGGCTCGGGGTCAGCGGCGAGAACAGCTCGACCAGCGGACGGGTCACCTGCACGTTGAGATTCATCGACACCGAGGTCACTGCCAGGATCAGCAGCAGGGCCCAGATCCACACGCCGCCGGAACGGTGCAGGTCGAAGTTGAACTTGTAACCGCCCTGCCGCCAGCGAAAGGCGAACGACTTGCGCCAGGCGCGCCAGCTGGGAAATGACAGCCACAGGGCGATAAAGCAATCCAGACTCCAGACGATGGCGACTATGCCGAACAGCAGAATGCCTAGTTCGATGCCGAAACCGTTGGGAATATGCAGGCTGTAGTGCAGCTTGTAGAGGAACGGCATCAGGTTTTCGCGGCTCAGAGAAACCGCGCCCCACAGGCGCCGGCCCTGCTCCTCGCCGGTCACCGGGTCGAGGGCCAGCTGATTGAAACCCAACTCATAGGCCTTGCCGGTGGCCGGGTCGACGCGTGGATTGACGCTGACGCCGAAGGCATGACCCGGCTCGGTATACAGCGGCATAAAACCGACCTGCAGCCGCGGATCGCGCGCTTCCAGCTGCGCGGCCAACGCCTCGGGCGTCTGCAGCGGGCCGACGCTTCGGGATTCGAACAGCTGTGGATTGAGCCATTCATCGACCTCGTGATCCCAGGAGATCACCGCACCGGTCAGGCCGGAGACGAACAGGAACACCGCGATAAACAGGCCGAACCAACGGTGCAGAACAACAAGGGCGGAACGCATGGGCTTTCTCGTCGGGGGCGGTGGCAGCGCGCCGGCAGCCTGTTCGGGCCACGGCGCACCGGCGTTCTAGTAGTTCCAGCTGACTGTCATGCTGGCGTTGCGCGGGGCACCGTAATAGGCCTGGCTCCAGTACAGGCTGGTCAGGTACTTCTCGTCGGTGAGGTTGTTGAGATTGGCCGAGATCGTCCAGTTGCGGTCGATCTCGTAGCTGGCCATCAGGTTGACCAGGCCGTAGGCCTCCTGCTCGGCGATGCCGTTACGCGTCTCGTCCTGCCAGCTCATGCTGGCGCCGACCTTGAGCTGTTCCAGCCCCGGAATGCGATAGGTGGTGGAAGCGCGCAGCATATGTTTCGGCGAGTAGGTGACGGCGTGCTTGTCCTCGGCATCGCGGATATCGACGAAGGTGTAGCCAGCGGTGGCCTGCAAGCCATGCAGCAGTTCGCCGGAGACTTCCACCTCGTAGCCTTCGCTGGTGATGCCTTCCTCGCCTTTATAGAAGGTGGTGCCCCCGTTCATCCCGGCCACCGCGGCGACGTTGTCCTGCTCGGTGCGAAACACCGCCAGGCTCAGGTTGACCTTGTCGTCGAGCAGTTCGGCCTTGATCCCGGCTTCGTAGTTGACCCCTTCGACCGGGGCCAGGCGATTACCGCTGCTGTCCTGCTTGGTCTGCGGGTCGAAGATTTCGCTGTAGCTGGCATAGACCGAGTACTGCTCGTTGAGGTCGTAAATCACCCCGGCATAAGGCACCACTTCGTTGTTGTACGAGGTGGATTTGCTCTCGCCGTAATTGCTGCCATCGCTGTCGACATCGACGACCCGCGCACCGGTGATCAGGCTCAGGCTATCGCTCAGGCTCCAGCGCGCGGCGGAGTAGAGGCTCTTCATGCGGTCGGTGAAATCGCTGCCATTGCTGCCGGCATCGTTCAGCGGCCGCGGGTAGTCGCCATGCCAATCTTCCAACGGCGGCAGCGCGCTACCGGTCGAGGAGTCGTACCAGGAGATATCTTCCAGCTCGGATTTCGACCAGCTGCCGCCCACCACCAGTTCGTGCTCGCGCCCGGCCAGGGCAAAGGGGCCGCTGGCATGGAGGTCGGCGATCAGCTGCTTGTTGGTGTCCTGGTATTCGGACGGGTAGCTGAACAGGCCCAGACCGGTGTCGCGGTCCGGGCTGCCGTAGACGTAGAACAACGAACTGTCGGCCTTTTTCTCGACATGGGTGAGCACCGCCTTGGCCTGCCAGCCATTGGCGAAGCTGTGCGCCAGCTCAGCGAAGCTGCGGTTTTCCTGCACGTCCCAGTAGGCCCAGTCGGCCGAGGTGCTGGTGGCGCGCGAGTAGTCGGTGGCCGAGCCGTCGCTGAAATTCAGCGGCAGTGCGCCCCACATCGGGCTATCGGCCTCGCTCTTCTGCAGGCTGTGGCCAAGGGTGAACAGGCTGCTGTCGGCCAGATCCACCTCGACCACCCCGTGGAAGATGTTTTTCTCTCGGGAATAGCGATCCAGGTAGGAGTTCTTGTTTTCGTTGGCGTAGACCATGCGGCCGCGAACGGTGCCGGAATCAGTCAGGGCGCCGGAAACGTCGACATCGATGCGCCGCTTGTCCCAGGAGCCGACGGTCAGGTCGACGCGCGCCTGGGGTGCCAGAGTCGGCCGCTTGCGCACGAAGTTGATAGTCGCCGAGGGATTACCGGTGCCGGACATCAAGCCGTTGGCGCCGCGAATGACTTCGACCCGCTCGAAAATCGCGGTATCCAGATCGCCCTCGACGTTGCCATAGACGAAGGGGACGCCGATGCCGTCGTACTGAAAATTGGTGATGTCGAAGCCGCGGGCACTGTAGTAGGTGCGGTCGGTCTCGACTTCCTGAACCTGAATCCCGGTGGTGGATTTCAGCGCGTCGTTGACGCTGCTCAGCTTGAAGTCCTGCAGTTGCGCGCCGCTGATGGTGGAGATCGACTGCGGGGTCTGCCGCGGCGTCAGTTCCAGCTTGGTCGCGGCGCTGCTGGGCGCGGCCTTGTAGCTGTCGGGCTGGGCATCGTCGCTGCTACCGACTATGGTCTGGGCGCCAAGCTGCAGGGTTTCGCCTTCCGCGGCGAGGACGGGCTGGAAACTGCAGGCAGTGGCGATGGCCACGGCCAGGCGGGTCTTTCTGGACGACACGGAACTCTCCCAATGCGAAATATCGATGGCCTGCAGGGACGTCCTTGCTTGCAGGAAATTGCTTATCAGCACCTGCGCACCCGGCGAGTCATCGCAAAGATGCAAATGCTAATAATTATCGATTGAATTTTCGCAGTAGAATTTCACCTCGTCAATGCAGTTGATATTTATTCCCATTTAACTTCGTCGCCGATAAAGTCCACGCCTCAAGTGCGCCGATCGAGCGCCATGCTAGATGCTGCTGGGAAAGCACCTCACGCCCGGATCGCAGAGCGCCTGTAACTTGCTGCCACGAAACAACCGGCAGGCTCGCCCTCGACGCGTTATGGTTCAGGCTGAACTGAAGATTCCTGAGCGAGAGGCCCGCATGCAAATCGAGCTGATCGAGATCCGCGATCACCTGCAACGCTTTCCACCCTTCGATGGCCTGCCCGACGACAGCCTCGACGAGATCGCCCGCCAGGTAGAGGTTGCCTACTTCAAGGCCGGCAGCGAGATTCTCAGCTTCGGTGCTGAGATCAATGACCTGCACTACGTACGCAGCGGCGCGGTGGAGATCTACCGGCGTACCGGCGCCCTCTACAACCGCCTTACCGAAGGCGACATCTTCGGCCAGTTCGGCCTGCTGCGCGGACGCAAGGTGCGCCTGCCGGCCAGGGCCATCGAAGACAGCCTGATCTATTTCATTCCCGGCCACCTGTTCGACCAACTCTGCGAAAGCCATGATTTCTTCGCCGATTTCGTCGAAGCCGAGGGTCAATCGCGCCTAAAGTCGGCGGTGGAGAGCCAGGGCAAAGCCAGCGAACTGATGAAGATCAAGGTGCGCCGGCTGATCTCCCGGCAAGCGGTCAGCGTGCCCCTGGATACCTCGGTGCAACAGGCCGCGCGGGTGATGACCGAGCAGGGCGTGTCCTCCCTGGTGATCGTCGACCCGCAGGCCAACGGGGCGAACCCCGACGGCGCGGCGAGCGACCAGTACGGTGAGCTGATGGTCGGCATAGTCACCGACCGCGACCTGCGCACCCGGGTGGTGGCCGAAGGCCTGGCCGCGGATACCCCGGTCAGCCAGATGATGTCGCCCAACCCGATCACCCTGCCGGCCGATGCCTCGGTGTTCGAGGCCATGCTGTGCATGCTCCGCCACAACATCCACCACCTGCCCGTCGTGCATCGGCGCCGGCCGGTGGGGGTGGTCAACCTGGCGGATATCATCAGGTACGAATCGCAAAGCAGCCTGTACCTGGCTAACAGCATCTTCAACAAACAGTCGGTGAGCGAGCTCAAGGCGCTGCTGCCGGATCTGCGCGCCACCTTCGTGCGCATGGTCAACGAGGAGGCCAGCGCCCATATGATCGGCAGCGCCATGTCCGGCATTGGCCGCAGCCTGAGCCAGCGCCTGCTGGAACTGGCCGAGCAAGCGTTCGGCCCGCCGCCGGTGCCCTACTGCTTTATGGCGCTGGGCTCGATGGCCCGCGACGAGCAATTGATCGTCACCGACCAGGACAACGCCCTGGTCCTCGACAACCGCTTCGACCCGCAGCTTCACGATGAGTATTTCCTCAAGCTGGCGACCTTCGTCAGCGACGGCCTGGCGGCCTGCGGCTACAGCTACTGTAAAGGCGGGATCATGGCCACCAACCCGCAGTGGCGTCAGCCGTTGCGGGTGTGGAAGGGTTACTTCAACCAGTGGATCGAACGCCCCAACCCGCAGACCCTGCTCAACAGCTGCATCTTCTTCGACCTCGACAGCGTCCATGGCGAAACCGAGCTGGTCGAAAGCCTCAAGGATCTGCTCGCGGAGAAGGCCAGCCGCAGCCCGCTGTTTCTCGCCAGCCTGGCGCGCAATGCGCTCAACCGCACGCCGCCGCTGGGCTTCTTCCGCACCTTCGTGATGGAAAAGGACGGCCAACAGAACAACATCATCAACCTCAAGGGCCGCGGCACCGCGCCGCTCACCGACCTGATCCGCGTGCATGCCCTCGCCTGTGGCTCCAAGGCGCAGAATTCCAATGAACGGCTGGATGCTATCGCCGCCACCAAGCTGATGCCCCCGGAGGCCATCAGCAAACTGCGCTATGCCCTGGAGTTCCTCTCCATCGTGCGCATCCGCCATCAGGCCATGGACCTGGAAGCCGGCCGCGAGCCGGACAACTACATCGAGCCGGAAAAGGTCTCCTCCAGCGAGCGCCATAACCTCAAGGAAGCCTTCCAGGTGCTCAGCAATGCGCAGAAATTCCTGCGCTTCCGCTACCCGGCAAGTGGCGCCCCGTGAAGCTGCCCAGTATCCAGCGGAAAACCGCCCGCGCAGCGCCGACGGATTGGCAGAGCCTCTTCGCCCAGCTCGGGCAAACGGCCAAGGACCCGCGCCTGGCCGCCTTCTACCAAACCGGCGCGGTGGCTGCCGACACCCCATTGGAACAGGTGCCGCTGGTGGCCCTGGACGTGGAAACCACCGGCCTGGACTGCAACCGCCATTCGATCGTCAGCCTTGGCCTGGTGCCCTTCAACCTGGCGCGTATCCGCTGTGGCCAGGCGCTGTACTGGGTGGTCAAGCCGGTTTCCGAACTGAGCAGCGAGTCGGTCACCTTCCATCACATCACCCACAGCGACATCCGCGATGCCCCCAGGTTGACCACCGTTCTCGGTGAGTTGCTGACGGCCATGGCCGGCAAGGTGATGGTGGTGCATTACCGCACGATCGAACGCAGCTTTCTCGATCAGGTGGTGCGTCAGCATCTGGGCGAGGCGCTGCACTTCCCGGTGATAGACACCATGGAGCTGGAGGCCCGCCTGCATCGTGGCCAGCGCCAGCCGGGCTGGCTCGATCGCCTGTTCGGCCGCCAGCCGACCTCCATCCGCCTGGCCGACAGCCGTCTGCGCTACCGCCTGCCGCTGTACCAGGCGCACCACGCCCTGACCGATGCGTTGGCGACGGCCGAATTGCTGCAAGCGCAGGTGGCGACTCATTATTCGCCGACCACTCCGGTCGGTGAGCTATGGAGCTGAGTGGGTTGCTGCGCATCATCTTGTGGGAGTGCCGCCCAGCCCTTCCCACAATGACGGCATGCGTACCCCACAAAAAACGCGCCCGAAGGCGCGCTCTTGTATTGCCTACCCAGCAGTCAGCGCGGTTCGCTCATCAAGCCTTTGACGATCGATACGCAGCCCACCAGCAGGACGATGGTGAACGGCAGGCCGGTGGATACCGCCATCGCCTGCAAGGCCACTAGGCCGCCGCCGAGCAGCAGGGCGATGGCGATCACACCTTCCATGATGGCCCAGAAGGCCCGTTGCGGAATCGGCGCATTGACCTTGCCGCCAGCGGTGATGGTATCGATCACCAGGGAGCCCGAGTCCGACGAGGTGACGAAGAACACGATCACCAGGACGATGCCGATAAAGGAGCTGATCTCGGCCAACGGCAACTGCGCCAGCATGACGAACAGCTTCAGCTCCAGTGCCGCTTCTTCGACCCCGGTGAAGCCATCGCCGACCAGTTGGCCGATGCCGGTGCCGCCAAAGGCGGTCATCCACAGTACCGAGGCCAGGGAAGGCACCAGCAGCACCGCCACCAGGAACTCACGCACCGTACGGCCGCGACTGACCCGCGCGATAAACATGCCGACGAAGGGCGACCAGCTGATCCACCAGGCCCAGTAGAACGCGGTCCAGCCCTGGCTGAAGTTGGCGTCGTCACGTCCGAAGGGATTGGACAACTCGGGCAGATAAGCCAGGTAACTGCCCAGGTTGCTGAAGAAGCCAGTGGCGATCGCCAGCGTCGGGCCAACCACAATGATGAAGCCGAGCAACAGAATCGCCAGGATCATATTCAGCTGGGACAGGCGCTTGACCCCCTTGTCCAGACCGGCCAGCACCGACATCAAGGCGATCGCGGTGATGCCGACGATCAGCAGTACCTTGCTGGTATCGGTGGCGGTTATGCCGAACAGGTGATCGATGCCGGCAGCCGCCTGCTCGGCGCCCAGACCCAGGGAAGTGGCCAAACCGAACAGGGTGGCGAACACCGCGAGGATGTCGATCACATGCCCGGGCCAACCCCACACCCGCTCACCGAGCAACGGGTAGAAGATCGAGCGGATGCTCAGCGGCAAGCCCTTGTTGAACGAGAACAGCGCCAGGGCCAGGGCCACAATCGCGTAGATCGCCCAGGGGTGCAGGCCCCAGTGGAAGATGGTGGAGGCCATCGCCAGGCTCGCGGCCTCCTGCGCATTGCCGGCGGCAGCGCCCAACGGCGCCCAGTCGGTGCGCAAGCCATCCTCGCCGACGCTGACCCCGCCCAGGGCCGAGGAAAAGTGCGACATCGGCTCGGCCACGCCGTAGAACATCAGGCCAATGCCCATGCCGGCGGCAAACAGCATGGAAAACCAGCCGGCGTAGGAGTGATCGGGCGTCGCTTCCTTGCCACCCAGGCGCACCTTGCCCAACGGCGAGACGATCAGAAACAGGCAGAGCAATACGAAGATATTCGCCGAGCCGAGAAAGAACCAAGCCAGGTTGCTGGTCAGCCAACTGCGCATGGAACTGAACAGCGGTTCGACTTCGCTCTGCAAAGCCAACGCCAGAACCACGAACAGCACCACGGTCAGAGCCGAGATACTGAAGACCTTGCCGTGAATATCCAGGTTGAACAGGAACCTGCCCTTGATGTTGTCCTGGCCGACCACGTAGTCGGTATCGATTAGATTGGCGGCCCCGCTCGGAGCCGGAATGCCACCTGGTATTTCCGCTTCTGGCTGGGGCGTCGTGTCATGCAAAGGGGGTTTTTCCATGTGGAGTTCTCCTTGAGGCATTTACTCGCTGGCAAGCACAAGAAGGACGGATTCGCCCAACTTACAACTCATCGAAAAACCGAAAAAAACTTCGGTTAGCAGGTAAGGGTAACAGTCGAACGCCATTCACGCCGGCCAGTGCACGCCATTGGCGGACCGGGAACCGTCATCTGCCGACTCGGATGCAGCCTCTTTGATGACCCGTTGCATGGCGAAGGGACGCACCAGACCATGGGCCTGGCGCACTTGATTTCGCGGCTTGCCAGCCGCTCGAAGAGCGCCTGCTACAGCCTGCAAATCAGCGTGGTTGCAGGGCACCGCAATCGGCGGATACCCAGCGCGCATGACTTTCCATGCTGCTGTTCTGGCCGTCGTAGTTGCCCTTCACCTGGGAGGTGAATTCCTTGTCGCTGAGAAAGCGCGTTTCGCCTTCGCCCTGGCCGTTCGGGCAATTGAAGCGAAACTTCCACAGCTCGGCGCTGCGCTCGGTGACCTCATGGGTGCAGCCTGATTTAGGGTCCTGCATGGGGATCTGCTGAGCCTTGATCTGCGCCTCGCTCATGCACACGCGCACCCCCTTGTCGCCCAGTTGCACGCCCTGCTCGGCCATCATCCGCTCCATCATCTGGCGCTGTTCGGGCGGCATGTTCTTCAGCTGCTCGAGCATCTGCTCCATCCCCGGCAGCGCCTGGCCGTCGACCTGCATATTGCTCGAACTGATTTCCCACAGCCCTGGCTGGATTTCCGTGGCGCTGCTGGCTAACGGCACCAGGCAGAGAGCGAAGAGCAGGCTGTTCAACAGTGATAGGCGCATGGCACGGCTCCGGATAAGTGGTCGACCCTGCAAGCATAGGCCGCTGCGTCGGTTGCGGGTCGAAAACCGACGGGACAACCAGAGCCAGGTTGAATGTTGCATCGGTTCGCATCACTCGACATCGCGTGATAGCGATGATGGGCTAAGGCGCCAGCGCGGGCCGAGCGCTTTCGTTGCCTGCAACCGACATGCAACTGCCTGACAGCGACCGCTGCAGCCGCACCCCCTAGGCTACGACTGCCGGCACTGCCAGGCGCATGCTTCAATGCTCGCCATACGCGCCCGGCAGGACCCCAGCATGCAAGTCGAGCTGATCGAAATTCGCGACCACCTGAGTCGCTTCGCCCCTTTCGACGGACTCCCGAACGATGTCCTCGACCAGATCGCCCAACAGGTCGAGGTCGGCTACTTCAAGGCCGGCAGCGACATTCTCCTCTACGGCGCGCCTATCCAGGATCTGCACTACATCCGCAGCGGCGCGGTGGAGATCTACCGGCGCAACGGCGAGCTGTACAACCGCCTGGCCGAAGGCGAGGTGTTCGGCCAATTCGGCTTGCTGCGCGGCAAGAAAGTCCGCCTGCCGGCACGGGCGATCGAAGACAGCCTGATCTATTTCATCCCCGGCCAGTTGTTCGAGCAGTTGTGCGAGACCTATGAGGCCTTTGCCGACTTCGTCGAAGCCGAAGGCCAGTCTCGGCTGAAGTCGGTGGAGAAATCCGAGGGCAATGCCAGCGAACTGATGAAGATCGAGGTACGCAAGCTGGTCACCCGGCGCACCGTCAGCGTGCCGCTGGGCACCTCGGTGCAGGATGCGGCGCGGGTGATGACCGAGCACGGCGTGTCTTCCCTGGTGATCCTCGG
>CAMPJN010000120.1 GCA_946886875.1 uncultured Pseudomonas sp. | reverse complement strand
TCGACATGGGCGACATGATCGACCACGGCATCGAGAAAATCGCGGTCGTGGGAAATCAGCAACAAGGTGCCGGGATAACTTTGCAACCAGCCTTCCAGCCAGAGGATCGCATCGAGATCCAGGTGGTTGGTCGGCTCGTCGAGCAACAGCAGATCGGACGGGCACATCAGCGCCTGGGCCAGGTTCAGGCGCATGCGCCAGCCACCGGAAAAATCGCCGACGCGCTTGTCCATCTGCGCACTGTCGAAGCCCAGACCGGCGAGCAACTTGCGTGCACGGGCATCGGCGCTGTAACCGTCGAGGTTATCCAGCTCGGTATGCAAGCGGGCGATGGCCGCACCGTCATGGGCGGCCTCGGCCACGGCCAGCTCGGCTTGCACCTTGCGCAGGCGCAGGTCGCCGTCGAGCACATAGTCCACGGCCTGGCGCTCGACCGCGTCGATCTCCTGGCGCATATGGGCGATGCGCCAGTCGGCGGGAATCAGGCAGTCGCCCGCGTCCGCGCTGAGTTCACCGCGCAGCAAAGCGAACAGGCTCGATTTGCCGGCACCGTTGGCGCCGATCAGGCCGGCTTTATGGCCGGGGTGCAGGGTCATTTCAGCGTCTTCTAGCAGACGCTGGGGACCACGCTGTAAAGTGAGATTTTGAAGTCGGATCATAATGGCGGCGGAGTCTATCAGAGTCGCCTTTCAGTTACCCGGAAAGCACCATGCCCCCTGACCTGTGGCGATTCGCCGAAGAAGTCTACCAGCGCCCCGGCGTCGAGGCCGCCTGCCTGCAACTGCAAGCGCAGGGCAGCGACGTCTGCCTGTTGCTCTGTGCGCTCTGGCTCGACGCCCGCGAAGTGCCCTGGGACGAGACCCGCGGCCAGGTCCTGCGCGACCTGGCGCAGCCCTGGCAGATGCAGGTGGTGATGCCGCTCAGGCAATTGCGCCAAAGCTGGCGTGCAGCAGCACAAAGCGATAAGGCCCTGACGCAGCTGCGCGAAGAGATCAAACGACTCGAACTGGAGGCCGAGCGCGAACTGCTGCAGCGCCTGGCGACGCTCAGCCGGGAATGGCCGAGTGTCGCCGGCGCGCAGCAGCGCTGGCTGGCACAGCTGACAGCCGACCCCGACGCACTGCACAGCTTGCGCGTCGCGGCGGCTCAGGTCGCTGTTTAGACCGAGCTTGGCGCGGCGCTGCCATTAGCGCTAGCGGCCGGCTTGGCCGGCTCAGCGGCAACGGGTTTGGCGGCAGGCTTAGCGGCTGGTTTGGCAGCTGCAGGCTTGGCCTTGGCGGCACTCGGCTTCTTCGCTGCCGGCTTGGCAGGTGCCTTGGCAGCCGGTTTGGCAGCGGCGGTTTTACTCGCAGCGGGCTTCGCAGCCGGCTTGCGCGCTGCAGGTTTAGCGGCTGCTTTTGTAGTCGGCTTGGCGGCGGACTTCGCGGCAGCGGCTGGCTTGGCGGCAACCTTTGCCGCGACAGGCTTGCTCGCAACGGCTTTGGCCGGAGCCTTGGCCGTGGCGGTTTTCGCAGCGGGTTTAACCTTCGCCGCTTTGGCTGTACGGTTATTGAGCGCCTGGCTCGCCGCCTCTTTGACCTTACCCACGCCCTGGGCCAGCTTCAGGCTTTCCTGAGCATCGCGCTTGAGCCCGGCGATGTAGCTACGGGTTTCGCTCTGACGGGCCTTGAGCGTATCGAGCAGTTCTTCCAACTCTGCAGCGGCCTCTTTGGCTTTTTTCTGAGCTTTGGCTTTGCCCTCAACAGCCGCGTCCTGCAGTTTGCTGCGCGCCTTGTGCAGCTTTTCCTGGGCTTTGCCGCGCTGCGCTTCGAGCTTGGCGAGCAGCGTCTCGGCCTCGACCAATGCCTTGGTACAGGCGCTTTCCAGATGCTCCAGCAGGCTGGTGGAGAGTTGCTGCAACAAATGCAGGGGCGTGGTGACCGAAGTCTGTTTTTTTGCGCTCTTGTTCTTTGTGCTCTTGGTGGCCGTCATGGCGCGCCTCCTATGGGGTGAAAAAGAGTGGATGAAGAAGATGTTCATACTAGCGCGCATTATGCCTGGCCACATGCCTGGCATAATCGCACCATCACTTTCCCGGAGACTGCCATATGTCGCGCCTTGCACTGCTTGCGCTATGCCTGCTCGCCACCTCGGCGCAGGCACAGGATGACGCCAGCGATATGGCCTACAGCCTGGGCGTAAGGATGGGCGAGCGCTTGCGCGAAGACGCACCGCAGCTGCCACTGCAGGCTGTGCTCGACGGCCTACGCCACGCCTACCAGGGCGCGCCGCTGCAGCTGGAGGCCAAGCGCATCGAAACACTGCTGGGCGCACACGACGCGCACCTGGCCGCAGCACCGCAACGAATCGAGCAGGCGATTGCCGCGGAGCAACGTTTTCTCGCCAGCGAAAAAGCCAAGCCGGGGGTGCGTCGGCTGAAAAACGGCGTGCTGCTGCAGCAACTGAGATCAGGGAAAGGCGCCAAACCGAACCCTAAGAGTCGGATTCAAGTGCGCTACATAGGACTGTTGGCCGACGGCCGTCTGTTCGACGAAAGCCAGACGCCACAATGGTACCGCTTGGATAGCGTGATCGCCGGATGGCGTACTGCGATAGCGGCAATGCCGGTAGGCGCGCATTGGCGCCTGGTGATCCCCTCGGCCCAGGCCTATGGCGCAGAAGGAGTCGGTGACCTGATCCCACCCTATGCACCCCTGGTGTTCGAACTGGAGTTGCTCGACACCAAGGAGTAATTGAAGGGTTAGGAGGCCGTTGAAAAACGTAGGCGAGGCAGGCAAGACAAGGCAAAAACGGCCGAGGAAGCGGAGTTTACTGGCTGTAAATGAGCATTCCGAGGCCGTTTTTAACGCAGTATTGCCAACGCAGGTAGTTTTTCAATGGCCTGCTAGACCACGCTGGCCGCCACGGCCTGCTGCTTGTGGGCATTGTGCAGCACTTCGATCAGGCAATCTTCCAGCTCGAAACGCTCATGCAACAATTGCCCCAGGCGGTTCAGCTCTTCGCCGATCAGTACGCCATCGCGGCAGTCGCCGCTATCGCAGCGATCGTTGAAGGCCAGGGCCACTTCGGTAATAGCTTCGATACGCGGATAAATCTGCTTGGCCAGATCGAGACCGCGCTGGTCGCCAAAGGCTTTAGCTTCGTTGGTCAATTGTTCGTAGACCTCGAAGTGCCCGGCTGACACATAGTCGACCAGAATCTCGCAGAAGCGCTGCAAGCCCTGGGTGTCGACTACCTCGGCCGAAGAGGCGTTCAGAGCTGCATAAGCCGCAACCAGTTCGCCACGTTCCTGCAGCCAACGATCTATTAGCAAATGAACCCCACCCCAACGTTCCTGGGCGTTCTGACAACTCTCGAGCATGATGACCTCACTTCCCTAATTCGGTATTGCAGTTATACATCTGTTTCGAGACGTTTTGGCCGTTCGGCGCAGGGGAAGACACCGTACTGGAAAACTTTTCAGCATGGGCGGCCCGGCGATCCGGCAACCGTTAGCCCGGCGGTGCGTGAAGCCAGATTATGCTTGCGCGCCAAAGCCATCAAGGCGCCCGTTCGATAAATTTCATACGAGTGTTTGATCTAAGCCCCTTACCCCGCCTGGCCCGCGAAAAAACGGCGCTACCGGGTCTGACTCTCGCAGCGCGCACGCCCTCCGCCAGGCGCGCACCGGCAAAACCTCGCAGGCAGGTCGTGGCGAGCCGCTGCAGCGGCCCGCGACACAAGTCAATTGCCCCCTGGTGTCGCTCGGTAGCTACCTCGGTCAGTGGCTGATCGCTACTGCCGAAGCGCCATGGGCCAAGCGCTGATCGAGCAAGCCCAGGCCTTCTTGAAACAGCTCGTTGCTGCGTTCCACCTCGCCCAGCTGAGCGAGCAGGCGCGCCAGCTCGGCGCAGGCTTCCGGATGCCGTTCAAAAACCAGGCTGCTTTCGAAATAGCCTTTGGCTTTGCCCCACAACTGGCTGTGTGCGCACAAACGGCCGAGCGTCAGCAATAACCCGGCATCTTCCGGGTGCTGCTTCAGCCAACCCTCGGCAGCTTGCAGTTGGCGAACCGGATCGTGTCCGTGCAGCAGGCCGTAGAGACGTACCAGGTGGCTGTCAAAGCGCTGCTTCAAGACACCGCGCAAAAGCTCTTCGGCCTCGCCTTCGGCACCGAGCAAGCGCAGCTGCTCGGCATACACCGCGAGCAGGTCAGGCTCCTGGCGATGCACGGAAGGCATCGCCTGCCAAGCCTGTTGCAGCGCCGCCAACCCGGCGTGTTCGTCGCCCACCGGAGCATGTCCGATCTGCAGCAGGCGACCGCGCCAGGCTTGCCGTTCCAGTTCGTTCAGTTCGGCGTTGCCCAGGGCCTTTTCTTTGCGCAGGTCGGGCAGCAAGCCGATCAGTGCGGGCCAGTCGCCGGCTTGCAGGTACAGCGCCTGGAGCTGGCGCAGCACCAGGTGATGATGCGGATGACGCTCGCGCATCGCCTGCAAGGTATTCAGCGCCGCTGTGCTCTGGCCGCGGGCCAATTGCAGCTCGGCATGGGTCAGGGCAATCGCCAGTTCAGCTTGTGGCTGGCTGTCGAGCGCCTGCTCGATCAGTGCATCGCTCTCCTCGTATTGCTGCAGATGCTGGGCCGCACGGGCAGCGCCCAAGTAGTAGCTGAGCGGTTGCGGATCGCTGGCGGCTGCCCGCTTCAGGTGCCGTAACGCCCGCGCCCAACGCCCTTCGGCCAGATCGACGAAGCCCTGCTCGGAGGCCTGGCGCACGCGACGGCGGCGATGCAAGCGCGACCAGGGATTGACCAGAGCGCCGGAGGTCACCAACACCCGCAACAGCACGCGCACCAAATGAACCGTCAACCACAACAGCAACAACAAGGCGATAAAGGCCCAGAGGCTGGACTCGTAGCGAAAACCCTGAAAAGCGATCAGCACATAGCCCTTATGCTCGGCTACCGGCAAGCCGAACAGCGCCAGGCTGACGGCGCCAACGACCAGCAGCAGGGCGAGCAGCAGATAGACGCGCTTCATGGGCGAGCCTCCTCCACGTCCGCTTCCGTAGCGGGCGCTTCGACTTCGAACTGTTCGCGGGCCGACTGCTTGCTCTGAATATAGGCCTGCACGGCATTCAACGACCGGCTCAGATCCGGGGCATCGACTTCGATCGGCCTTTCGATCAGCTCCTCGATACGCGTGCGCAGGGCACGGCTGTTCGGGTTATCCAACTCGAAATGAGCATCCAGCACCTCGCGCGCCTGGCGCAACGCCTGCTGGTAGACCGGGGTCTGGCCATGCAGGGCAGCCCATTGTGCCTGCTCCAGGGCAAGGCTCAGGGCCAGGCGCACCTGGACCAGCGACTGGCCGGCAAGCAGCGGACGGATATTGCGGTCGGCGCTGAAATCGAGACGGAAATACTCGGACAACGTGTGCAACCACTGCTTCCACCAGACATCATCGCTCTCGCCGGCGGCCAACTCGCCAAGTACCCCGCCGTCCGCAACGAACGTCGGTGCCTGGGCATTCAGCTGCGCCACCTGCTCGCGCAACGCACCGAGTTGGAGGAACAAGCCGGTACGATCGGGATTCTCGGTCGCACGCAACGCCTCAAGGCTCTTGGCCAGTTGCTCGCGGGCGGCGAAGGCGGCGGGATCGTCCTGACCGCGGAGGATCTCGTCGGCGGCCTGCACCAGGGCGGTGGCGCTATTGATATCCTGCAGCGCGGACAGGCGCAGGCCGGCCAGGCGCAACAGGTGCTCGGCTTCGGCCAGGCGCCAGTCCTGACGACTGGCACCGAGCACGGTCTCCAGGCGTTGATTGAGCAGCTGTTGATCGCCCTGCAGCTGGGCCAGCAGGCGACGACGATTTTCCAGTTCGTCCACGCTGGGCAATTGCCGCAGACGGTCATTCAATTGCTGGTTGCTTTGACTCAGCGTCTGCGCCTCACCGCGCACCTCTTGCAGTTGCTGCAATTGCTGTTGCTGATTGGCCTGCATCGCCTGCATTTGCCACAGCCCCCAACCACCGGCAGCAGCGCCGGCCGCACCCAGCAGCAAGGCGAAAATCGCCAGACCGCTGCCACCTGAGGCAGGCTTGCCAATCGCGCTCGGCGGGGTTGGCGGTGCGGCAGTGGCCGTATCCTGTACGGGTTGGTCCTGTTCTTTCGGAGAGGTTGCTTCGCTCACGTATCCATCCTTTGCATCAGGGGTTGGGGGCAGCATGGCTGTGCAATGCTGCCAGCAACGCCGCGGCACTCGCACCGTGGCAGTCCACAACATTCTCGGCTCCTGCCCGGCGCGCCAATTCGGCGACACGTGGGCTGGGCACGAACAAGGGTAGACGAGCCAGCGTCTGCCAGTCGCTACCCGCCAATTGGAGCAGATGGGTCAGGCCTTGCCCACTGCTGACCGCCAGGCCGTTCAAGTGTTCCGTATGCACCCGTGCGGTCAAGGTTCCCGCCGGGTAGCTGGGCAGCTGGCGCCGATACAGTGACAGATAATCGACCTGCACGCCCTGGCTGCGTAACTGTTCGGCGAGCAACTCGCGGCCGCCCTCGCCGCGCAGAATCAGCACCCGCGGGCTGGCAGCACCCGTCACGGCCTGGCGCAATGCAGGGAGAGCCAACAGCGCTTCGCTATCGTCGGCGTCGCTGGGGCAATGCGCGGCCAGCCCATGGTCGCTGAGTATTTGCGCGGTGGCAGCGCCGACACTGAACCAGGGTTGTGCGGCCGGCGGTTGTGGCCAATAACGAGCGAGCAATTCGAGACCGAGACGGGCAGCAGGCTTACTCACGGCGATTACCGCGCAGTAGCTATCCAACTCGAGAATGGTGGCGCGCTGCTCGGGGGTTTCCGCCAGCGCCTCGATCGCCAGCAACGGCAGGCTGCTGCTGTAGATGCCGTGCTCGGCCAACGCCGCCGCCAGCGCCTGGCACTCTTCCGCCGGGCGCGTCAGCAGTAGGCGCCACTCACTCACTCGGTGGCGGCCTCGCCGTAAACCGCTTGCAGGATGGCGCCAGCGCCCTGCTCCAATAGCGCCTCGGCGACCTCGACACCCAAACGCTCGGCCTCGCTCGCGGGGGCACGACCTTGGGCATTGAGCAACAGTGCGCCGTCCGGCTGGCCGACCAGGCCGCGCAGCCACAGCTGCTCGCCCTCCAGCACCGCATAGCAGGCAATCGGCACCTGACAGCCGCCATTCAGGCGCTTGTTCAAGGCACGCTCGGCACTCACCCGCGACGCTGTGTCGCGGTGGTGCAGCGGCGCCAGCAAGGAATGAATATCACTGTCGCCGCTGCGGCATTCGATGCCCACGGCACCCTGACCGCCGGCCGGCAAGCTATCGTCGACGCTGATGGAAGAGCGGATGCGACTCTCGAAGCCCAGACGGATCAAACCGGCGGCGGCCAGAATGATCGCGTCGTAGTCACCGGCGTCCAGCTTGGCCAGGCGAGTATTGACGTTGCCGCGCAGGAACTGGATTTTCAGATCCGGACGGCGCGCCAGCAATTGCGCCTGACGACGCAGACTAGAGGTGCCGACCACGCTGCCGGGCGGCAATTGGTCGAGGCTGGCATAGGTATTGGAGACGAAGGCATCGCGCGGGTCCTCACGCTCGCAGATGCAGTACAGGCCCAGCCCCTCAGGGAAATCCATGGGCACGTCTTTCATCGAGTGCACGGCGATGTCGGCGTCATTCTCCAGCAGCGCGGTTTCCAGCTCCTTGACGAACAAGCCCTTGCCGCCGATTTTCGCCAGTGGCGCATCGAGCAGCTTGTCGCCACGGCTGACCATGGGCACCAGACTGACCTTGAGGCCAGGATGCGCCTGCTCCAGGCGAGCTTTGACATGTTCGGCCTGCCATAGGGCCAAGGCACTTTTGCGGGTGGCGATGCGGATTTCGCGGGGCATGGGGCAAGTTCCAGAAAACGGATTGCCGCGATGATAGCAAGAAGCGGCAAGGCGGGTGGCCGCCCAGCAAGCTGCAAGTCAATCAGCGTGGGGGCGGCGCCGTACCGGCGTGCAGCTTACCGCTACAGGTTATGCATCAACTTGCGCACCCCGGCCACATGCCGGCGGCTGACGATCAGGGCATCGCCCTCGTAGCCTTTGAGGAACAGCTGGAAGTGCCCGAGCGGTGTGCGCTGCAGCCGCTCGATGCGATCACGGGCGACCAGCGCATTGCGGTGGATGCGCACGAAGCGATCACCGAATTCATCTTCCAAGGCTTTCAGGGGCTCATCGAGCAGCACTTCACCGCCGCTGTGACGCAAGGTCACGTACTTATGGTCGGCGATGAAATAGATCACCTGATCCAGCGGTATCAGCTCGATGCCTTTGCGCGTACGCGCACTGATATGGCTGCGCGGGCCGACGCCGCTCTCCACGGCAGG
Source organism: uncultured Pseudomonas sp. (assembly GCA_946886875.1). The sequence goes on along the minus strand of CAMPJN010000120.1, from coordinate 1,548 downwards.
GCGGGTCAAGGCCGCCAGTTGCACGCGATTGGGCCGCTCGGCCTTTTTCAGCGCCTCGCTGAGGCTTTCCGGGCGCACCGGTTTGACCAGGTAGCCGACCGCGCTGACCTGGAAAGCCTCCAGAGCGAATTCGTCATGGGCCGTACAGAAAATCACCGCGGGCGGCGCGTCGCGCTCGCAGAGTTTCGCGGCGACCTGCAAGCCGTCCATGCCCGGCATGCGGATATCCAAGAGCACCACATCGGGCTTCAGGCTATCGATCAGCACCAACGCCTCTTCGCCATTGCTGGCTGCGGGCTCGAGCACGCGATAGCCTTCGAGGTCGCCGACCATGCGGCTGAGGCGCTCACGGGCCAAGGGTTCGTCATCGACGATGAGGACATTCATATTGTTCTGGCTTCCTGCGTGAGTCTCGCACAAGGATAGCGTAGACAGGTGAAATGGCGGCCGTCACGGCGCTCTACGCTGAGACTGGCCCGCGACCCGAAAAGTGCCGTTAGTCGGGCATCAATATTCGCCAGCCCCTGATGGGTTCCGCGCGACGGTTGCTGATCTTCCGGCGCAACGAAGGGATTGCTCACACACAAGTGGAACACGCCCTCGGCGTATTGCGCCTCGATGCGCACCAAACCACCCTCGATGCGCGGCTGGATGCCATAGATCAAGGCATTCTCCAGCAGTGGTTGCAAGGTTAACTGTGGAATCGGCAGATCCTCCGGTACGTCGTCGACATCCCATTGCAACTGTAGTCGCTCGCCGAGACGATAGTGTTCTATCGACAAATATCGTTTCGCCAGCTCCAGCTCCTCGCGCCAGGGCACCAGGCTGCCCGGCTTGGCCAGGCTGGCGCGAAACAGGTCGGACAGGTCCAACACCGCCTGCTCCGCCTTATAAGGGTCGATGACCACCAGGCTGGCGATGCTGTTCAGGCTATTGAACAGAAAGTGCGGACGGATCCGCGCCTGCAACGACTCGATACGCGCCCGCAACTCGGCCTGTTCCTGCCGCCGCCATTGGCTTTGCAGATAGAAATAGCGTAGCAGCAACATCGACATGATCATGCTGATCAAAGCATGGCGCAGGTACAAATTGACCTCGCCGGCGCGCGATAACGGCCCGCCCAGCTGGTAATAGTCGGCCACGGCGGTGCATGCCAGGGTCAGACCGACCACGATCGCACAGCACAGAACCCCCGCCAGCGCCGCGCGCATGCGCGCCAGGAAGGGCCGCAGACGACACAGCAGCGCCGCCGAGAGCAGCACTATCCACTGCACGAACAACGAGGTCAGGGCCAAGCGCACCCAGTCGAAGCCAGGCAGCATGGGTTCGGAAAGCACCAGCACCAGCACCAGCAACTCTGCGAGCAGAACCATGCTCAACAGGGCTTCGGGTTCGCATAACTCGGGAACGAAAAAATCGTCCTCGGCACTGGAGTGGGTATTGGCGATCAGTTTTCTTATATTCATCGACGCAGTTTCCGCGTGGCCCGACAAAGCGGCAAGATAGACGGCTCCAGCCGGGCAAAATAAAGCGCTGAAATGCCGCCGG
>CAMPJN010000119.1 GCA_946886875.1 uncultured Pseudomonas sp. | reverse complement strand
AGGAACACCATGATCGAGCGCGAGAAGCTCTTGAGCTGCAACATCAGCAAGCTCATCACCACCACGATAAACAGCGGGATGCCGGCATTGACCGATTTCTGCCCGCGGCTGGAGTCCTCGACGGTGCCGCCCACTTCGAGCAGGTAGCCGGTGGGCATGGATTCACGAATCGATTCCAGGGTCGGCAGTATCTGCTTGGTCAGACTGACCGGCTGCGCATCGCTATAGATGTCGGCGCGCACAGTAACGGTCGGCAAGCGGTTGCGGTGCCAGATCACGCCTTCCTCGAAGCCGTACTCGAGGGTGGCGATCTGCGACAGCGGTACGCTGCGGCCATTGTCGGTCGGCACCGCCAGGCTCGGCAGCAGGCCGAGCTCCTGACGCTCGCTGACACCACCGCGCAGGAGGATTTCGATCAGTTCGTTACCCTCGCGGTACTGGCTGACCGGCGAGCCGGTCAAGGAGCTTTGCAGGAAACGCGACAGGTCGGCGGTGCTTACGCCCAGGGCGCGGGCGCGTTCCTGGTCGATGTTCAGGCGCACTACTTTGCTCGGCTCTTGCCAGTCCAGGTGCACGTTCACCACATCGGGGTTTTCCCGCACCTTGTCCGCCACCTGGCGGGCCAGGGCGCGTACTTTATCGATGTGTTCGCCGGTGACGCGGAATTGCACCGGGTAGCCGACCGGCGGGCCGTTTTCCAGGCGCGATACGCGGGTGCGCAGGGCCGGGAAGTCCTCGTTGACCGTTTCGATCAACCAGATGCGCAGGGCTTCGCGGTCTTCGATGCTTTTCGCCAACACCACGATCTGCGCAAAACTGGCCGCCGGCAGCTGTTGATCAAGCGGCAGGTAGAAACGCGGCGAGCCGGTGCCGACATAGGCGACGTAGTTGTCGATGCCCTCGCGCTCCCTGAGCAGTTGTTCCAGACGCTTGACCTGCTCTTCGGTGGCGATCAGCGACGCGCCTTCGGCGAGTTTCATATCGACCATCAGTTCCAGGCGCCCGGAGGCCGGGAAGAACTGTTGCGGCACGAAGCGGAACAACACTATGGCGCCGACGAACAGGCCGAGGGTCAGCACGATCACGGTTTTGCGCCGGCGCACGCACCACTCCACCATGCCACGTACGCGTTGGTAGAACGGCGTCGAGTAGGGATCATGACCGGCCGCGTTGCCACCGTGCTTGGCGGCGTGCAGCTTGGCCAAGTCGGGCAGCAATCTGGCACCGAGGTAAGGCACGAAGACCACGGCGGCGATCCAGGACACCAGCAGGGCGATGGTCACCACCTGGAAGATCGAGCGGGTGTACTCGCCAACGCCGGATTGCGCAGTGGCGATCGGCAGAAAGCCCGCGGCGGTGATCAGGGTGCCGGTGAGCATGGGGAAGGCGGTGCTGGTCCAGGCATAGCTGGCCGCTTTGATGCGGTCGTAGCCCTGCTCCATCTTGATCGCCATCATCTCCACCGCGATGATCGCGTCGTCGACCATCAGGCCCAGCGCCAGCACCAGCGCGCCGAGAGAAATCTTGTGCAGGCCGATGCCTAAGTAGTACATGGCGGCGAAGGTCATCGCCAGCACCAGGGGGATCGACAGCGCAACCACCAGGCCGGTGCGCAGGCCGAGGGAGAAGAAGCTCACCAGCAGGACGATGATCACCGCCTCGGTAAGCACGCGGACGAATTCGCCGACCCCGGCTTTCACCGCCGCCGGTTGGTCAGAAACTTTGCGCAGTTGCATGCCGGCTGGCAGGGTTTCCTGCAAGCGGGCGAAGTCGAGTTCCAGGGCCTTGCCCAGCACCAGGATGTCGCCGCCGGCTTTCATCGATACCGCCAGGCCAATGGCGTCTTCACCCATAAAGCGCATGCGCGGCGAGGGTGGGTCGTTGAAGCCGCGCTTGACCTCGGCCACGTCGCCGATGCGGAAGGTGCGGTCAGCGACGCGGATGGGGAAGTCGCGAATCTCCTCGACCGACTGGAAGCGCCCGGTCACGCGCAGTTGCACCCGGTCGGTGGCGGTTTCGAAGTAGCCGGCCGCGGCGACGGCGTTCTGCTCTTCGAGCGCCTGTTGCACTACGGCCAGCGGCAAGCCCAGGGTAGCCAGTTTGGTGTTGGACAGCTCGATCCAGATTTTCTCGTCCTGCAGACCGAGCAGATCGACCTTGCCGACGTCCTTGACGCGCTGTAGCTGCAGCTGGATGCGATCGGCGTAATCCTTGAGCACGGCGTAGTCGAAACCCTCGCCGGTCAACGCATAAATGTTGCCGAAAGTGGTGCCGAATTCATCGTTGTAGAACGGCCCCTGTATGCCCTGGGGCAAGGTGTGGCGAATGTCGCCGACCTTCTTGCGCAGCTGATACCAGAGATCGGGAATTTTCGCCGAGTTGAGGGTATCGCGGGCGAGGAAGGTCACCATGGATTCGCCGGGGCGCGAAAAGGAAACGATCTTGTCGTACTCGCCGGTCTCCATCAGCTTCTTTTCGATGCGTTCGGTGACCTGGCGCGAGACCTCTTCGGCGCTGGCCCCTGGCCAGTTGGTGCGGATCACCATGGCCTTGAAGGTGAAGGGCGGGTCTTCACTCTGGCCCAACTTGGTGTAGGACAGCGCCCCGACCACGGCCAGCAACAGCATGAGATAGAGGACGATCTGGCGATTGCGCAACGCCCAGGCGGACAAATTGAAGTCCATCGGGGTTACTCCTTATTCGCCATATTCGCCGTTTCGATCGTCAGTTCGACCACGCGGTTATCGCGATCCACCGGGCGTACCTTTTGCCCTTCGCGCAACACCTGGACGCCAGCGGCAACCACCCAGTCGCTGGCCTGCAAGCCTTCCAGCACCGGCACCAGCTTCTCGCCGTATGCGCCGACCTTTACCTTGGTGCGTTTGAGAGTGGAATCTTTCGGGTCGACCACCCAAACGAAGGGTTCGCCCTTCTCTGCGGTCAATGCGGACAGCGGAATCGCCAGCGGCACAGTGCCGTTGTGGGCGATGAACACCCGCGCGCTCTGGCCCAATTCGGCCGGCACCTTGCCTTCGGTAAAGGCTACACGGGCGGCGAAGGTACGCGATTGCGGATCGGCCGATGGCGATATTTCCCGGATGCGGCCGGGGAAACGTTGATCCGGCTGCGACCAGAGCTCCACCGCCACGTCCTGACCGACCTTGAAACGCTCGAAGGCTTGCTCGGGTAGGTTGATCAGCACTTCGCGCTCGCCATCGGCGGCGAGGACAAACACGCTTTGCCCGGCGGCGACCACCTGCCCGACCTCGACCATGCGCCGCGCGATCACGCCATCCTGGGAGGCTCGCAGCACCGCATAGCCGGCCTGGTTATCGGCCACGTTGAACTCGGCTTTGATCTGCTTGAGCCGCGCCTCGCCAGCGCGGTAGGTGTTTTCGGCATTGTCATATTGCGAGCGGCTGACCAGATTGCGTGCCAGCAGCGTTTTGTAGCGGTCGCGCTCAGCGCGTACCAACTGCAGATTGGCCTCGGCGGCGGCGACCTGGGCGCGCGTCGCTTCGAGCTGCAGGCGCACATCCTGCGGATCAAGCTCAGCCAGCGGCTGATCCTTTTTCACCCGCTCGCCCACTTCGACCAGACGCTTGCTGACCTTGCCGGCGATACGGAACGCCAGCTCGGGCTCAAGGTGCGCGCGCACCTCGCCTGGGTAGGTATCCATCAGCGCGCCTGCCAGTTGTGGTTGAACCACCATGGCAGGGCGTACCGGGGTTTCGACTGGCTCGCCGTTGCCGCAGGCTGCAAGCAGGACGATAAGGCTTACTGGCAAAGCGACAGATAGGACTCGAGACAACATAATGGAAGACCTTCGCGAAGGTTTGGAATATTTGAACTGCGGAGTATAGTAAAAATAGCAAACCCATCAGTCCAGTATTAAAACCAACCGATGACTAACAAAATGTTGCCGCCCAGCGGCCCAGGCCGTCCCAAAGACCCCGCCAAACGTCGCGCCATTCTCGAAGCGGCGAAAACCCTGTTCCTGCGCCATGGTTACGATGGCAGCAGCATGGACGCCATCGCCGCCGAGGCGGGCGTTTCCAAGCTCACGGTGTATAGCCATTTCACCGACAAGGAGACGCTGTTCTCCGCCGCGGTGCAGGCCAAATGTCAGGATCAGTTGCCCGAACTGCTGTTCGAACTGGTGGAAGGTGCGCCAATCGAGAGCCAATTGCTGAATATCGGCCGGGGCTTTCATGCACTGGTCAACAGCCGCGAATCGGTCGAACTGCATCGGATCATGATCAGCCTGGCCGCGCAGGACTCGAAGCTCTCGAGGATGTTCTATGAAGCCGGGCCACAACGGGTGCTCAACGAAATGGCGCACCTGCTCGAGCAAGCCGACCGGGCGGGCAAACTGCGCATCGCCAGCCCTCTCGATGCCGCCGATCAGTTTCTCAGCTTGATCAAGGGCATCGCCAACTTCCGCCTGCTGATCGGTTGCGCCGACGCCCTGCAGGGCGAAGCCGCAGAGCGCCACGTGCGTAGCGCGGTGGGGATGTTTATGCAGGCTTATCGGCCGGACTAAGCGACAAGCCGGCCGCGACCTCGCTGAAATCCTTTCAGAGACCTGAGCTGTAGGGTGCGACATGGCGCAGCCTTGTCCACCGTGACGCTCTGAAATGGCGGACCAGCATCCGGCATGTACTCCCTACGCGGCCTGCGGCTTACAGCTTCTTCTTCGGATAAATATCGTAGCGGCTGGACTTGCCTTCCAGCGCATAGCCCGGCTTGACGCCTTCGATGCATGGCGCCTTGCGCGGACGCTTGACCACCACCCGATGGCTGGCCAGGGCCAGGGCCGCGGCGAGAAGCGCCGGGGCGTCCTGATCGTCGCCGACGAAGGGCCGGAACAGGCGCATTTCCTTTTTCACCAGCGCGCTTTTATCGCGGTGGGGAAACATCGGGTCGAGGTAAATCACCTGCGGCGGCTCGCCCTGCCAGGCGTCCATCAGCTCGATGGCGTTGCCATGCAATAAACGCATCTGCGCGGCTATATGGCCGACCTGGGCATCGCCCTGGGCGCGGGCTAAGCCGTCTTCGAGCAAGGCCGCGACCAATGGCTGGCGCTCGATCAGGGTCATCGCGCAACCCAGGCTGGCGAGGACGAAGGCATCGCGCCCCAGCCCGGCCGTGGCATCCAGCACCCGCGGGCGAATGCCCGGCTGCACGCCGACCGCTTTGGCGATCATTTGCCCGGTGCCACCGCCGAACAGGCGCCGATGCGCCATCGCGCCCTCGACGAAATCCACCCGTACCGGCCCCGGCGCCTGCGGGCCGAGTTCGACCAATTGCAAACCACCCTCGCCCAATTGCATGGCGAACTCGCTGTCGCCTTGCAGCGGCAGGTTCAAGCGCGCTGCCCAAGCCTCTGCCGCCTCGGCCAGATGGGGCTGCAGGGCCTGCATACGAATTTTCGCGATAGTGGGCTGGTCGTTCATTAGCAAAAGTGCTCAAAAAATATTCAATTCGGCCGGGAATAAGCCGACAACTCAAGTAGGCGGCATTTTGCCAGACCCGGCATCGTTAGGCCGCATCGAGTTCGCCATGTTCGACGTTACAAACGCACCCCATACCCCGATTTCACCTTCCAGCTCCCGCAGCAGCGAGCTGGAACAGACGCTGGACGCCGGTAAAAAAGCCTCGCTGAACTACCAGATACTGCGTCGCACCCTGATGCCCGACGAGGCGCAAGCGGATGGCCCGCCCGCGTCCTCCAACGCCGCCGACGCCAGCGCCGAGCAGCCGGCGGTTGCCGTTCAGGCCAGCGACTTCGAGCAGATTGTCGAGCAGCGCCAGTTAGTGCTGGAGGTCAACGTCAACGCCGAGCCGCAGAAAACCGATCCTCTGGTACTCGACCTTGCCAGCAATGGCTTTCGCACCAGCGGCCTGGATCACAGCGTGCGCTTCGACCTGGATGGCGACGGCCGGCTCGACCAGATCAGCGTGCCCACCGGCGATGACGCCTTGCTGGCGTTGGATAGCAACGGCAATGGACGTATCGACGATGGCCGCGAACTGTTCGGCGATCAGCACGGCGCCACCAATGGCTTTGCCGAACTGGCCAAGCATGACGACAACGGAGACGGTCGTATCGATACCCAGGATGCAATATTCCAACGCTTGAGCCTGCTGCGCTTCGACGCCCAAGGGCGGCAATCGAGTCAGTCGCTGAGCCAGGCTGGGGTCAGCGCGATCGAGCTTAAGGCCCAGGATGTGAAAATCGCCTTGGGCGCCTATGACGAAATCGCCCAGTTCGGCCGCTTCGAATTCGCCGATGGCCGCAGCGGCCAAGCCGCCGACTTATTGTTGGCGCAACGCTGACGCGCGCGGTTAGCGACACATACGGAACAAGCCCATATCGACATGAAAATGGTCGCGGTGGGCGGCGTTGTATTCCGGCCCCAAGGTGGTGTTGAAACTGTCGCAGGCAGCTTTTTGCACCAGACGCAGGAACCGCCCCTCCTCCCCCTGCTGCTGCCAGTCGCGCTGTACGCTGATGCGCCGACCATCGCGCAGACGAAAACCGACGATATCCAGGGCATTGGCCGATGCATGCTGGCTTTGCCGCTGGCTACCGGCGATGGAGCGGCAAGCGTAGCTGCCAACATGTTCAATCAACACCACCGGTTCGCCGAACACCTTTTGCGCCGCGGGCTGCAGGCCATGGCGCTCGAACATGGCGAAGGCCGCAGCCAACGGGCAGGTGGCGATAAAACTGCTGCTCAAGCGCACCTCGGAGCCCGCCACCCGTACGGTGTTCTGCAAAGCGCAATTGGCTTGCGGCTCGCTGTCGGCCAACGCCATATAACGCAGCGACGAGCTGTCCAGGGCCTGTCGGCAGAGATCGGGGTCTTTCTTCAAACGCCAGAGTTTGAACGGGGTCAGCAGGCTCGGTTGCGCGCGGATATCCAGCGGCGCCCAGGGGTCCCAGCGCGGCGGCAAATCGAGCCAGCGCTGGTAAACCGCCAGCGGCACCAAGACAAACATAAACAGCAACAACGCTATAAAAAACTGACGCAAAACCTGCCCCGCTCGGCTGTGAAAAATCATCGACGCCAGCGCGTCCTACAGCAGCCCCAATTGTTCGACGCGCGGCGTGACCAGCGGTTCGGATAGCGCCGGCAAACCCGGCAGCAGCGTCATCAACTGCTGATGGAAACGCATGGCCAATTGCGGCGCCAGACGGTTATCGGCGGTATGCAGGAATACATAGGGCGTGCGCCCTTCTTCGATCCAGGCGGCGACTTTATCCAGCCAGGGCGCAATAAAATCGTCGTTGGCCGCCAGTTCGGGATGACCGATAAAACGCAACTGCGGCGCCTGGCTGAAGGCTGTCGGGCGCAACGGCAAACGCGGCTTCTTGGCTTGCGCATGCAGCACCGCCGGCTCGGATGAGGCGCAGCTGAACAATGCCCGTGAATCCAGACAGATACGCTCGATGCCGCGCCCCAGCAAGAGGCGATTGAGCGCACGCTCCTCCTCGCCCTTGGCGAAGAACGCCGGGTGGCGGACTTCGACGGCCAAGTCCGAGCCGTTCCAGTGTTCGATAAAACTCGCCAACTCCGCTAGACGCTGCGGGCCGAAGCTGGCCGGCAACTGCAACCAGAACGGCGCGACCCTTGCGCCCAAGGGCGCGAGCAAGCGGCAAAAATCCTCAGCCGCGCTCAATTGCTCACGCAGATCACCGCTGTGACTGATATCGCGCGGCAGTTTCGCGCAGAAGCGCAAATGCGCCGGCATCTGTGCGGCCCAGCGCACCACCGTCTCGGGCGATGGTCGGGCATAGAAGGTGGTATTGCCTTCCACCGCGTTGAATACCTCGGCGTAGTGCGGCAGAAACTCCGCCGTGCGCGCGCCATCCGGATACAAGGAACCGCGCCAGGCGGGCTCGCTCCATGAGGGGCAGCCGAGAAAATAGGGCAACATCAGGCGTAGAGATCGAGACCCAGTATCTCCTGGGCACCGGCATCCTGGGCGAAGGCGGCGGTCGAGCTGTAACTGGCGATGGCTTGGGCGGCGCGGTTGCTCAATGCGGGCTGGTAGCCGCGATCCTGGGTCGCCGGCAGGCTATCGCTACTGGCGTTGGTGGCCTGCACGCGGCGTAATTGCGGAGTCTGTTCGAAGCCCTGGCTGCTGGCCGGGGGCGCGGGTTGTTCGCGGCGCTCCTCCACCTCGCGTTGCGCTTCGCGAAAAGGCGTAACCGCCGTCCCCGAACGGGGGCCGCGATCTGGCGCAAAGGAAGGAATGGAAGCGTCGATACGCATCGGCTACTGCTCGACCTGGTTAGCCAACTGTGGATGGAGGTAATGGCAATCTAGTCGCCTCGGCCTGCCTTGGCAATGCGAGACATAAAACTGACGCCAGGCATGCGACGGAAGGTGTATGGCACAGGCGCAATGGCCGCTGCGCTCGCATAGTCCGGGCGGATGCAATCAACTCGGTTGCTTGGCGACTGCGACCTTGTCGCGCAGGTACACCGGTTGCGCCTGGTCCGCCACGACCGCCTCGCCACGCGCCCAGGCGAAGCCCGCCAGGCTGAGCAAGTCCTCGGCATGGGGCAACATCGCCGGGTCCTGCCCAGTGACCTGCGCGGCAAGCCGCGCGGCAAAAGTACCCCAACCGGTCCCGGCGCCGAACCATTCGCCGCTGGCATCCGCCGGAAGCGCGGCCTGTTCGGGCGCCAATACCGCCTCGATGCCCTGCAAGCGCATTTCGCCGTTCTCGGCGCGGTAGCAACCCCAGTAGACCTCGTCCATCCGCGCATCGATCGCCGCGGCCACCTGCTTGGCGCCCTGCTCGCGCAGGGCACGCTGGGCCAGTACCGCTAGGTTGGATATCGGCAATACCGGGCGGTCCAGAGCGAAAGCCAGGCCCTGCACCACGCCAACGGCGATGCGCACACCGGTAAAGGCACCCGGGCCACGGCCGAAGGCGATGGCATCCAGCGCCGACAAGGGCACGGCGGCCTCGGCCAGCAAGTCCTTGATCATCGGCAGCAGACGCTGCGCATGCAGACGTGGGATCACTTCGTAGTGGCTGATCACCTTGCCGTCGTGCAGCAAAGCAACGGAGCAGGCTTCGGTCGCGGTATCCAGGGCCAGGAGAGTAGTCATTGCATTCGGACAGATGACGAAATGGACCGGCATTAGAACGGCTTGAGGCTTTTTTTTCCAGCGTAATCACTGCCACTCGCGCCTGCTCCGCGAGCTAACTCACAGCACCATAGGCATGCAGCGGACCCGAACAGCCCCGCTGCTACCTAAGTAAAGCGTGATTACCAGGGTTCGATAACGGTCTTGGCGTCCCAACCTTGCAAAGGCGCCTTGGACCAGGTGCCGTAGCTCGCATTGGGGAAGACGATCCACTCGGCGCCCCATTTGCTCGCCTCAGCGGCCACGGTGGCGCGCTGATCGGCCAGCGGCGTCTTGCGGAAACGCCCGTCAAAGTCATGCAGTGTATCGCCCAGCAACAGCACGATCTGATGATCGGCACTGACGATGGCGCGCCGTTCGACCTTGGGCGGCCCCAGCAGTAGCACGCTTTGCGCCGACACCTGGGGCAGACCGAGCTTGCTCAGGGTGGCCAGGGTATGTGGCTTCTGCTCGTCGGCACGGTCCGAGATATAGCGAATGGTCACACCCAGGCTATCGGCATGCTGCAGGAACTGCTTGGCGCCAGGGATCAGCTGCGGAGTCCCGTCACGCTCCCAGGGCAGCCAGGTGTCCCAGGCGTCATAGGTGTGGCAGTTGGCAAGGTCCCGTGCCAACAGGGCGCTGTTATCAATGACGGTTTCATCCAGATCGGTAACGATGGCCAACTTCGACGGATCCTTCGCGGCGGCCACTGCCGCATCCAGCTTCATGGTAGCGATGTTGTAAGCCTGCAGCTGCAGGGCCTGAACTTCCGCCGACTGCTGCTGAAAGCGCAGCCCCATGGCGAACTCGGCGAC
>CAMPJN010000118.1 GCA_946886875.1 uncultured Pseudomonas sp. | reverse complement strand
TATGTTATAACAATTGAAACGTCACGCCAGCGAATTCGAACCATGACCCTGCCCATGCTTACCGACGCCGAACTGCTTGCGCAGCCGGACGACGCTTATATGAACGACGCTCAGCAAGCCTTCTTCCGCGGGCTGTTGTTACGCGAGCGCCACGAGCTGCAGCTGCGCATCGCCGAGGAGTTCGCCGTCCTGCGCGAACGCGAGACCAGCAGCGACCCCGCCGATATCGGCAGCGCCGAAGAACAACGGCAGTGGCAACTGCGCCTGCTGGAGCGGGAAAAGAAGCTGCTCGACAAGATCGACGAAGCCCTCGACCGCCTGGCCCGCGGCGAATATGGCTGGTGCCGGGAAACCGGTGAGCCGATCGGCCTCAAGCGCCTGCTGCTGCGGCCCACCGCCAGCCTGTGCATCGAAGCCAAAGAACGACAAGAGCAGCGGGAAAAACACCTGCGTCACGCCGAACACTGATGGAGCCTGAAACCATGACCAAACGCCTTCCTGTAACCGTGCTCTCCGGCTTTCTCGGTGCCGGTAAAAGCACCCTGCTCAACCATGTACTGAAGAACCGCGACGGCCTCAAGGTCGCGGTAATCGTCAACGATATGAGCGAAATCAATATCGACGGCAGCGAGGTACAGCGCGATGTCAGCCTCAATCGTGCCGAAGAGAAGCTGGTGGAAATGAGCAACGGCTGCATCTGCTGCACCCTGCGCGAAGATTTGCTCGAAGAGGTCGGCCGCCTGGCCCGCGATGGCCGTTTCGACTATTTGCTGATCGAGTCCACCGGTATTTCCGAGCCCTTGCCGGTGGCCGAAACCTTTACCTTCCGCGATGAGCAGGGCCAGAGCCTGGCCGACCTGGCGCGCCTCGATACCCTGGTGACCGTGGTCGACGGGGTCAACTTCCTGCGCGATTTCCACGAGGCCGACAGCCTGGCCAGCCGCGGCGAAACCCTCGGTGAAGAGGACGAGCGTTCGATCACCGACCTGCTGATCGAACAGGTCGAATTCGCCGATGTGCTGCTGGTCAGCAAGATCGATCTGATCAGCAGTCATGAACGCGAGGAGCTGATCGCCATCCTGCGTGGGCTCAACACTCACGCGGAGATTTTGCCTATGGCGATGGGCGCGGTGCCGCTGAACAAAATCCTCGACACCGGCCGTTTCGACTTCGAGCGCGCCGCCCAGGCGCCGGGCTGGCTCAAGGAATTGCGCGGCGAGCACGTGCCGGAAACCGAGGAATACGGCATCGCCTCCACCGCTTACCGCGCGCGGCGGCCGTTTCATCCCGAGCGTTTCTTCAACTTCATCAACCGCGAATGGAGCAATGGCCGCCTGCTGCGCTCCAAGGGTTTCTTCTGGCTGGCCAGCAAGTACCAGGAAGCGGGCAGCTGGTCCCAGGCCGGCGGTCTGATGCGCCATGGTTTTGCCGGGCGCTGGTGGCGGTTCGTGCCGAAAAGCCAATGGCCGACGGACGACGAAGGTTTGCAGGCGATCATGAAAAACTGGGATGCGCTCAGCGGTGACTGCCGCCAGGAGCTGGTGTTTATCGGCCAGAACATCGACTTCGACCAGCTGCGCGCCGAGTTGGATGCCTGTTTGCTCGACGATGCGGAACTGGCCCTGGGCGTCGACGCCTGGCTGGGCTTACCCGACCCGTTCGGCCCCTGGGTCGAGGAGGAGGCCGCCTGATGCTCGCGCCCGTGCTGAGGCAACCGCTAATCCAGGTGGCCAGCGAGCGCGTGGATGTGTTCTGCGAAGTGCTCCAGGACCACGTCAACCTGGCGCTCTGGCAACGCCAGTTGCCGGCGCAGATCGCCGACTTCGCCACGCTGCTATTGGCGATGGAACAACCTCTGGCACAAACCCTGACCCTGGAGTTGCCAGGCGCCGATGCCGAGCCCGAACTCGGCGAGCTGCTCGGCCATTACCGCGATCTGCCCGGCCACGCAGCCTTCGTCGCCGATGTCGGCTGGCTGGTCGACGCCTTTGCCTGCCTGGTCGATGCCCGGCGTATCGGCCTGCGCCTGCGTGCTTTGGACAAAGCGATGTGCCCGCGTTTTCATGTCGATCATGTGCCGCTGCGGCTGATCACCAGCTATGCCGGGGTCGGTAGCCAATGGTTGGGCGAAGGGGTGATGGCCCGCCGCCGTCTCGGTGACCCGGCCGCAGAGCCGCAGGATGAAACGCTGATCGAACGTGCCGCGGCTGGTGATGTGCTGCTGGCCAAAGGCGAGAAGTGGGTGGGTAATGAAGGGGGTGGATTGATCCACCGCTCACCGCAGCCGCCGGAAGGTGAGCGGCGGTTGTTACTGACGCTGGATTGGCTGGCCTGACGCCGGGTAGTGGCCTGGGACTGGCGCTTAACGCGCCATCCATACCCCTTTGCTCTGCTGCTCGCAGAAGGGCTTGAGATAAGCGGCATCGGTGGCCACGCCGTAATAGTGCACGTCCTGCTTGTAGGGCGTGCCCATCACAGTGGCGTTACGGCAGACGCCGAAATCGCCGACCGGGCATTGTTCGACGAACTCCACCGCGACTTTCTGCCCTTTCAACTGCGGCTGGCAGAAGCCGCTGCGAAACAGGTTCGGCGGAATGCTGCGGTTTTGCTGGCAGACTTTGACGTCCAGGCGCTCGGCCTGGCTACGCACCACACAGGCTTCGCCCCAGGCCAGACCGGAGGCAACGCACAGGCCCAGCAGCAGAAAAACGCGCATCGAATTTCCCCTAAACAATATGCCGGCGACTCTAACACGCCGCCTGCAGCGTTCAACCCCGTAGGAGCGGCCTTGGCCGCGAAGCGATCACGGCCAAGGCCGCTCCTACGGAAACCGGTTGCATTACTATGCGACGCTACCCGGCAAAACCTTTCCGCCCGTCTTGCAGCCCTGAGCCCATGCTGAAAAATATCCCCACCCATGTGATCGCCGGCCCCTTGGGCGCGGGCAAGACCAGTTTGATCCGCAACCTGTTGGCGCAACGCCCGGCCGATGAGCGTTGGGCCGTCCTGATCAACGAATTCGGTTTGATCGGTCTGGACGCCGCGCTGCTCAGTAGCGATGACGACGGTATCGCCATGGGCGAAGTGGCGGGCGGTTGCCTGTGCTGCGTCAACGGCGTGCCTTTTCAGGTTGGCCTGAGCCGCCTGTTGCGCAAAGCCAAACCGCATCGCCTGCTGATCGAGCCCTCCGGCCTGGGTCATCCGCTGCAACTGCTGGAACAATTACGCGAGCCGCCATGGGCCGGGGTCTTGGCCGTGCAGGAGCCGCTATTGGTGTTGGATGCAATGGCACTGGCCGCCGACGAACCCCTGCCCGACAGTCAGCGAACGACCCTGAGCAGCGTCGGTTTGTTGTTGCTGAATAAAGCCGAAACCCTCGACGAGGCGACCAAGACGCGGATTCAGGCGCAGCTGCCGGTGCGCCCGCTGCTGTGGACCAGCCAGGGCGCTTTGCCCCTGGCACAACTACCCGGTTTTGCCGCCAGGGCCGAAGCGGGCGGCACGGGGGATGAGCTGCCCGAGGCCGCCGCCAGCATGGCGCAAGTCTGGCGCAGCGCGGAGCAACCGATCTGCCAGGTGCAGGATCAAGCCGAGGGCTGGAGCATCGGCTGGCGCTGGCACCCGAGCCAGCGCTTCGAGCTGATGCAGGTGCAGAACTGGTTGAGCGCACTGCCCTGGCGCCGCGCCAAGCTGGTACTCAATACCAATGCCGGCTGGCTTTCGGCCAATGCCTTGAACGGGCAGGCGTTGCATTGGCAAAGCAGCGAATGGCGCAAGGACTCACGCCTGGAACTGATCTTCGCCGAAGCCCAGGATGTCGCGGCATTGAGCCAAGGCTTTAGCGACTGCCGTTTGTAGCCTGGATCGCTATCGCCTCGCGGCTCAGCTCGATAGTGCTTCCACCGCCAGCCCGACTACTACGATCGCCAGGCACAGTGCGCTGAAGCGCAAGGCCCAAGGTGAGGCCAGCCAGGCCATAAGCTGCTCTTGCGGCTGTTCGCGCAGTTGCATAAAGGCATCGAAAAATTGCGGATGAATACTGTTGGGGAAGTGCCGGCTGCGATACAGCAGGCGCCGCGCCGCGGCCATCTGCTTGTACCGCGGTAACTCGATGGCAAAGTAGGCGTCGCCATCCGGGGTGCGCCCCGAGTCATTGACCAGGCATTCAATACCATGTCGTTCTAGGCACGCTTGCAAGTGCTCGATAAAGGCTTGGTCGGGGGAGTCGGTAAGTACGAACATCGCCGGTCTTCCATGAGTGCGTGGGGCCGCCATCATGCCGTTCCTCGCCGACGTCCGCTATGCCAGGTGATCTACCTCCGTATCGATTAAGGCAGCGACACTTGGGCTTCAGCGGCTAGCTGGCCCAGCTCCGCGATAATCCGTGCGCTGTAGCGATTGACCAGCGTGGGCACGCTGTTGTGTCGGTAGTTGAGCAGCGATGGCTCGATATAGCGCCACTTCTTTTCGATGTCCTCCAGCAAGCGTTGACGCTCGGCCGCTTGCCCCGGTTGTTGGCGCAGTCGCTGCAGGCCGGCGGCGAAGGCCTTGCTCTGTTCATCGACCGCGGGCGCATCGCCGCCCAGTGAGTTGGCGCCGATGCTGTGGGCGATGTAGTCGGTGGTAAGGCTTTGCAAGCGCACCGCAAGTGCGCGGCTGTCATGGCTCCGCAGTGCATGTTCGCGAGTGAGCTGCGTGCTCAAGTCGTCGCACAGACTTATCAGCTGGCGGTTGAGGCGGATCAGCTCGGTGATGGCGCCGCCTTGCGGCAGCTGCTTGCGGTGCAATTGTGTCGCCAGATCAGTCACCAACGCGCGGTAGTTCTGCCACAGCGGTTGCAGCTGACCAAGCGCCGACAGCAGCGCGTGATCGGCGTCTTCGCTGAGTCGCGCCAGTTGATTATCGGCCAGGGCGATGCGTTGCTCGATGGACGCGACATGGGCCGGGTCGGCGGCGACGCCATAGAGCAAGTAGAAGTCGCCCAGCGAGCCGCTGATGCTCAGGCGTATTTGATGCAACGCTGCCGCCTGCTGCTCGGGCGCAGCCGCGGATGCGTTGGGGGAAAGGCTTATGGCCAAAAGGCAAAACAACCAGGCGTAGAAACGATGGGTCATACAACCTCTCGGGGGGCCATGCAGGTTGCTAACGTACGACTGGGCGAAATGCCCAGTCGTAGCTGTTGCTGGCCAGCCGTTAGCTGTGGCTCAGCCAGGGCTGGCTAGTCGGGCTTTCAGGGATTGGCGTTGAACCAGGCGAGCACCTTGCCCGGCGAGGCGTCGAACCATTCATGACCACCCCAGGACTCGGTATAGCGACCGGTCTTGATGCCGTGCTGAAGCAGGCGGTCGTAGTACATGTCCATGCTCCACCACGGCACGATCAGATCGGTGTAGCCGTGGATGAAGAAGGTTGGCGGATGGTTGGCCGGCAGCGACGAGGGCACCGAACACAGCGGCCCGCTGCAGCTGGCATAGGAGCCCGAATGCACCACCAGTGCCTTGAACTGGCCAGGGAAGGACACGGCCATGCGGCTGGTGTTGTAGCCACCGCTGGAAATCCCAGTGGCGTATTTACGTTTGCCATTCAGCGGGCCGAAGTGACCGGCGTCGATGGCTCTGAACAGGTTGGTCAGAAAGTCGAAGTCGGTGGTGGTCGGGTACATGCTGCCCGATAACCCCGGCAAGTTGGTTTGCCAGAACAAATCGGCCGGCGCGCTGGGGGCGATCACCGCGTAGCCATTGTCCAGCAGGGTCTTGATGGTCTTGCCCTCGTTGTACAGTTTGCCCAGCCACGAGCTGCTGTAGTAGACGAAGTCGTCCAGGGCGAAGAACGAGCCCTGGTAGAGCAGCGCAACCGGCCACCCTCCTGCAGGCGGTGTACTCGCCGGTGTTTGGTAGATCACCTTGCGCGAACCCACCACGCCGGACGGAATCCAGGTGGTTTTGTGGCTGCATTCGATTTTGCCGATTACGAACCAGCTTTTTGTGCGTTCGCTACAGGGTGAGTCGGCCCAACTCGGGGACGCGAAGAAGCAGGTCAGCAAAGCTATAAAGCCCAGCCAGCGGACATGATGTTTGGCAGTGAACATGGAAGAATCTCCGATTTTATTATTGGTTTTTTCCGCGAAATGCTCCTGCTGCGATTTGTTATCCCTAAGCGCGGTGAAGTAAATAGAAACCTGAATTCCGATTCCGTCAAGTGCGCAAAGCCACGGGATACGGGCGGTATAGCGAAGAGACCGTCTAGCTCAAGGCTCGTCAGGGAAAAAAATTTGGGGGCTTGCCAAAAATAAGCTGCGGGATTAATTTATCGGAACCGATGTTCCGGTTCCGATAAATACAATTCAGAGGAAATCATCGTGGCGACTCAGAGAACAGCATGGACGGCGGGTTTTTTCGCGTTGCTGGCGGCGAGCCAGGCCAGTGCCTTTCAGACCCGTTCGGGGGATTGGGCGCTGTCTTTGGACACCACCCTGTCCTACGGGGTGAACTATCGGATGGAGAGCCAGGACCGCCGTTTGATAGCGCGCGCCAATGGCGGTAAAGGCGAGAACGCCGATCTGATCAACTCCGACGACGGCAACCTGAACTTCCGAAAGGGCGATCTGTTCTCGGAAGTGGCCAAGGTCGTGACTGAAATGGATCTGAACTTTCAGGAGAACTACGGAGTATTTCTGCGTGCACGGGGGTTCTACGATTTCGAATTGAAGGACGACGACCGTCGTCACCGCGAAATCTCTGACGAGGGCCTGGATGACGCCGGCTCCAGCATCGATTTGCTGGATGCATTCGTCTACGGCAGTTGGACAGTGGCTGACCGGGCATTGAACGTGCGCCTCGGTCGCCAGGTGATCAACTGGGGTGAAGGGCTGTTCTACCAAAACGGCATAGGTGCGACCAACCCGGTGGACCTCAACGCCCTGCGTGCGCCCGGCTCCGAGCTGAAAGAAGCCTATATGCCGACGCTGATGGGCTATGCCTCCTATGAGTTGAGCGATGGCTTGTCGGTCGAGGGTTATTGGCAGCCCGGGCGGGCCTGGGAAGAAACCAAGATCGACCCTTGCGGCACTTATTTCTCCACCCTGGATGTGTTGGGTGGTGGTTGCGATTACCTGATGTTGCCGCCGTTGCAGGAGCCGTTTACTGGCGGTCTCGCTTTTGACAGCCCTGAGCAGGCTCAGGCGTTTGCCAATAGCCTGCCAAACTTACCCGCTTTTGCGCCGTTCAAAGCTTTCTTGCCTACCACCTATATTCCTCGTGGCCGTGATGTAGAGGCCGATGGTGCTCCGCAGTACGGCGTCGCCCTGCGCTGGTTGGTACCGGAACTGAACGACAGCGAGCTGGGTTTCTATTACCTGCGTTACAACATGAACCTGCCGATGATCGGTTTGACTGTTGCACAACCCATGGGGGGGCTACCGCAGGCAAACACTGCCAATTACTACGCTGAATACTTGGAAAAGCGCCATCTCTATGGCCTCAGCTTCAACACCAGTATCAGCGGTGACAACTTCCTCAACGGCCTATCCGTAGCCGGCGAACTCAGCTACCGACCCAATGCGCCTATCGCCCTGGGCCTGGGCGAATATCTGCCGACCGCATTATTCGGTTCCTCCATGGGTATCCCGGCGGGCACCCGTCTCGATGGCTTCGAAGAGAAGCCCATGCTGCAGGCCTCGCTGGTCGGCATCTACAACTTCAACAACCTGCTCGGTGCCGACACCGCCACGCTGTTCGCCGAGGTGGTGGGTAGTCGGGTCCAGGGTTTGGAGTCGGACATCGATTATTACGGCGCCACCTCCAGTGCCTGGGGTGCGCAAGGCAGCCTGTCGCTGACCTATAGCAACGTGTTCAACGTGGTCAATCTGGTGCCTAGCGTCAGCTATCAGTACGGCATCAATGGCGTCGCGCCGCAATTGACCAACGGCTTGCTGGAGGAGCGTAAGAGCTATTCGATCGGTATCGATGCCATCTATCGCGAGGCGCTGACCGTCGGCGCCAAATACGTCGGCTACAGCGGCGGCGACCTGGCCAACAAGCTCAGCGACCGCGACTACCTCAGCTTCAACATCAAATACAGTTTCTAGAGAATCGATCATGAAAACTTCAGGATTTTTGTACAGCAGCCTGTTTGCCGCCCTTTTGCTCGGTAGCGGCCTTGCCCAGGCCCAGGTAAGTGCAGCCGAGGCCGCGCGCCTGGGTAAGGATCTGACTCCGCTGGGCGCCGAGAAGGCCGGCAATGCGGCCGGCACCATTCCTGCGTGGGACGGCGGCTTGGCGCACGACCCCGATGCATTCAAAGCGGACGTGGGTTACCCGAACCCCTATGCCGGCGACAAGCCGTTGTTCACCATTACCGCGGCCAATGCGGAGCAGTACAGCGACCAACTTAGCCCCGGCCAGCGCGCCATGCTGACCCGCTTCAGCGACACCTGGAAGCTCAATGTCTACCCGACCCATCGTTCAGCCTCTTACCCGCAAAAGGTCTACGACGCGGTCAAGGCGAACGCGACCACGGCCAAGCTGATCGAGAACGGTAACGGCATCGCCGACTTCAAGCTGGCCACACCGTTTCCGATTCCCCAATCGGGTCTCGAAGTGTTGTGGAACCACCTGGTGCGCTACCGCGGTGATAGCGTCAAGCGCTACTACGCCCAAGCGGTGCCCCATGCCAGCGGCGACTATTTCATGACCAAGATCGAGGACCTGTTCCTGTTCAACGAGGCGGCGGGCGACCATAGCAAGGAGAACGGCAATATCCTCTTCTACTTCCGCCAATCGGTCCTGGCCCCGGCACGTCTGGCCGGCACCGAGTTGCTCGTGCACGAAACCGTCAATCAGGTGAAAGAGCCGCGTCTGGCCTGGCTTTACGCCTCCGGCCAACGCCGCGTACGACGTGCGCCGAACGTCGCCTACGACTCGCCCGGTACCTCATCGGACGGCATGCGTACCACCGACAACTTCGACATGTTTTCCGGCGCGCCGGACAAGTACGACTGGGAGCTGGTGGGCAAGAAAGAGATGTACGTGCCCTACAACAGCTACCAGCTGGCGGACAAACGCAACAAGTACAGCGAGATCGTCCAGCGCGGCCACGTCAATCCCGACCTGCTGCGCTATGAGCTGCACCGTGTCTGGCATGTGCGGGCGAAGCTGAAGGATGGCATGCGCCATCAGTACAAGCAGCGCGATATGTATTTCGACGAAGACAGCTATCAGTTGCTGCTGGTCGATCACTACGACAACCGCGACAACCTGTGGCGGGTCGGCGAGTCCTACACCATCAACCTGTATGACCAGCCGTTGATCTGGACCAAGGGCGATGCGGTATATGACTTGATCGGTGGTCGTTATGTGATCGGCATATTGTCGAACGAAGAACCGGCTAATCAGTTTGATATTGCCTTATCGCCGTCCGACTTCACCCCGGCGCAACTACGCAGGGACAGCCGACGTTAATCTTTGGCAACTTCCAGATAACTGCAAATCAACCGCGAAAGTTCCCCGGGAACAACTTCCCGGGGGGTGATCCCCAAGGTGCCGACCATGGTGAAGTAGTTCATGCTGGCGAGCAGCATATGTGCCGAGAGATCGGCGGCTTGCTCGGGGTTCGGGTGGCGGAGCTCGCTGCGCTTGGCCAACACGATGCGACACAGGGTTTGGCTGATATAGGCGTTCAATTGATGGAAGCGCTGACGGAATTGAACGTCTGCCGAGCTGCGTCGAACCAGGGCACGAAGCAGACCTTCATGACCTTCGAACAATTTGACGATGCCCGTGATGAACAGCTCGATTTGCTCTGCAAGCGGCTGTTCACGCTGGCCGAGCTCTTTGAGCAGTGCGTCGATGGCAGTGCGGCCCTGGGCGACGAAGCGTTCATGCACGGCGAACAGCAGCACATCCTTATCGGCCAGCAAGCGGTAGAAGGTGCCCACCGAGGATTCGGCCAGCTGGGAGATTTGCGCGATGCCGGTGTCTTCGAAGCGATTGTCGGCGAGCAGTTCTGCAGCCACGTTGAGAAAGCGCTCCAAGGCTTTTTTACTGCG
>CAMPJN010000117.1 GCA_946886875.1 uncultured Pseudomonas sp. | reverse complement strand
TTTGCCGCCTGAATCCGACCTGTTGGCGCTTGATCGTCTGTTCGCCGCCTTGCTGCGCGAGCGCATCAGTCACGGCGATTTCAAGGGGCACAACCTGTTGTGGAATGAACAACGGGCGTGCTGGTCGCTGATCGACCTCGACGCCATGCAGCAACACAGTAACCCGCGCAGTTTCGCCAAGGCCTATGCCCGCGACCGCGCACGCTTTCTACGCAACTGGCCAGCCGATTCCGCGCTGTGCAAATTGCTCGACCAACGCATACCGCAGGTGCCCGGCACCTGCTCGAAATAGAGGCAAAACCAGTGGCATTGACCATTCTCGGCCTGTCCGGCGCCCTTAGTCACGATCCTTCCGCCGCCCTGTATATCGACGGCAAGTTGATCGCGGCCGCCGAAGAAGAGCGCTTCGTGCGCGACAAGCACGCGAAGAACCGCATGCCCTACGAATCGGCGAAGTTCTGTTTGGAGCAGGCCGGGATCACTCCGGCGGATGTCGACGTGGTGGCGATTCCCTTCGCGCCGATCAGCCTGTTCGGCGAAGCGCGCTGGAAGTATGCCAAGCGCTATTGGTACGCGCCGGATCGCGCCCTTGATGCGATCCTGATGGGCAACCGCCGCTACAAGCGCTACCGCAACAAGATCGTCTGGTGCCTGGAACAGCTCGGTTTCGACCCGAAGAAAATCAAGATCGAGCCGGTCGAGCACCATCTGGCTCACGCCTCCAGCGCCTATCACTGCTCGGGCTTTACCGAGAAAACCGCGATCCTCGGTATCGACGGCAAGGGTGAATACGCCACGACCTTCTTCGGCTACGGCGAGAACGGCAAGATCCACAAGATCAAAGAGTTCTTCGACCCGGATTCCCTCGGCGGCCTGTACGGTGCGATCACCGAATTCCTCGGTTTCGAAATGCTCGACGGCGAGTTCAAGGTCATGGGCATGGCGCCCTATGGCGATGCCAGCAAGTACGATTTCTCGCGCCTGGCCAAGTTCGAAAATGGCGAGCTGATCATCAACACCGAGTACGCCAACGTCATCGGTCTGCGTCGTTATAAAGAAAACGGCAAGGGTTTCTACTTCTCGAAGAAGCTGATCGAGTGGCTTGGGCCCAAGCGCGTCGGCGATATCGCCGACGACCCCTATATCCATTACGCCGCCAGCATGCAGGCGCTGTTCGAGAAGCTGGCGCTGCAGATGATGGAGCATTACCTGGGCGACATCATCCGCGAGACCGGCAAGATCGCCTTCGCCGGCGGCTGCGCGCTGAACGTCAAGCTGAACCAGAAGATCATCGCCCGCGACGACGTCAAAGAACTGTTCGTTCAGCCCGCTTCCGGCGATGCCGGTACCGCGGTGGGTGCCGCGGCCTACGTCTCGCATCAGCGCGGCGTGCCGGTGGAGAAGATGGAGCACGTCTATCTCGGCCCGTCCTACTCCAACGAAGATGTGATCGCCGCCTGCGCCAAACACCCGAGCAAACCGGTATTCAAACAGATCGACAATATGCCGCAGCGTATCGCCAAGATCATGGTCGAGGGCAATCCGGTGGCCTGGTTCCAGGGCCGTATGGAGTTCGGTCCGCGCGCCCTTGGTGGTCGCTCGATCATCGGTTGCCCGAGCATCCCTGGCGTTGCCAACCGGATCAACGAACAGATCAAGTTCCGCGAGCGTTGGCGCCCCTTCTGCCCGTCGATGCTGGATACCGTCGGCCCGCAGATGCTCAAGGTCGATCATCCGTCGCCCTTTATGACCTTCACCTTTGAAGTCAACGAAGAGTGGAAGACCCGCGTCAGCGAAGTGGTGCATGAAGACGGCACTTCGCGCGCCCAGGTGCTCAAGCGCGAATACAACCCGCGCTACTACGACATGATGCTTGAGCTGGAAAAACTCACCGGCAACGGCGTGTCGCTCAATACCTCGCTGAATCGCCGCGGCGAACCGATGATCTGCTCGCCCACCGACGCCCTGAACATGTTCTACGGCTCCGACCTGCAGTACCTGATCATGGAAGACATCCTGGTGGTCAAGGACGGCAAGGATTGGTATGAGCAACTCTGAGACGACAGCGGCCGAGCAACCATGGGTGCTGCAGTTTTGCCATGGTTATGACGGGCCTTTTCTGGACTGCGCCCGTCAGTACGCCAGCCTGTTCGCCGGAACCCGCTACAAGGTGCTCACGGTTTTCCTGACCGGTGCGCCTGACCCTGAAGTCGTTTCCGGCTGCGCCTCTGACGAGGTGCTGTTTCTCGATTATCGCTCCAAGGATATTCGCGGTCTGAAACTGCGGGCGATCCGCGATTTGCGCACTATTGCCCGTTCCCGGCCTTTCGCTCTGTGCATCGCCCATCGCTTCAAGCCGCTGTACATCGCCGCTCTGGCCACTGCCTTGCCGATTATCGGGGTGAATCACGCCTTCGGCGTTTACCAGCGTTGGCCGCGGCGGTTGTTCGCTCAGGCGTTTCGCCGCCGTTTGAGTTTGTTGGGTGTGTCCGAAGCGGTGCGCGACGATATCCGCCGCTGTCTGCCGAGCTGGCCAGCCGAACGCGTCGAAGCCTTGCACAACCGCATCGACGTGGCGCAGTTGCAAGCCAGTCAACTGAGCCCTGTGGCCGCGCGCGCCGAACTACGATTGCCTGCCGATGCCTGGATCGTCGGCAACGTCGGTCGCCTGCACCCCGACAAGGACCAGGCCACTTTGATCCGTGGCTTTGCCAAGGCATTGCCTCGGCTTCCCGTCGGCAGCGTACTGGCGATACTGGGTACCGGGCGCTTGGAAGATGACTTGAAGGACCTGGCCATAGAGCTTGGCGTAAGCCAGCAAGTCCTGTTTCTCGGTCAGGTGCCCGAGGCACGGCGCTACTTCAAGGCATTCGACGTTTTTGCCTTGAGTTCCGATCACGAGCCTTTCGGCATGGTTCTGCTCGAAGCCATGGCCGCCGGCGTACCCTTGCTCGCCACCGCCTGCGGCGGCGCGCGCGAAGTGGTCGAGGGCGTCGGTGTGCTGTTCCCGCTGGCGGACGATAACGCGCTGGCCCAAGGCTTGTTGCATATGGCGCAATTGGACGCGACGCAGCGTCAGGCCTGCGCGCAGGCGATGCAGGCGCGGCTGCTGGAACAGTTTTCGGATGAGGCGATTACCCGCCGATTCTGGGCGTTGCCGATGGTCGCGCCCTTGTGCGCCGGTAACTGAGTATGGCGACTGCTAACCAACCGGATATCCCTGAAGCAGGAGCCTGGGCCGCCAAGGCGCGGGCGCTGGATCGCTATCGTTGGTTGTTGCTGCGTGAACGGTATGGATTGGTTGGTAGCGTTCTGCGTTTCAGCCGTGATGCCCTGCTGGATATCGCCTTCGGTATTCGAGCACATATTGCCATGCCGAATAGTGCAGTTGTTGCTGAGTCTTGCGACTTTCTACTGTTACAGGGGGCGCCCAAGGTTATTGCACTGCAACGCAAAAAACGCTTGATCGAGACATTGCGATCTCGCGGGCACCATCTGGTTGAGTCCGCTCATCAGGAACCGCGCAGAGTCATAGCCCAGCGACTGCTGGCCCGGCCGCCACAGGCTGTGCCCCTGCGTTATTTCGGCTACGCCGCCTACGCTGAGTGGCTGGTGCAACGGCATGATCCGCGGTTGCTGATCAATGATCGCAATGGCAGCTACTGTGCCCCCTTTCTGCGCTTGTCGCTTAATCAGCGACAAAAGTTGCTGGTGCATCTGGCGCATGCCTCGACCGTTGAAAAATCCCGGCGACTGGGGATGAACGACTACGACTATTACCTGTTGTTTGGTAAGAGTTCGGCGGAGGCGCTGAGCAGGCGCTCTCTTCGCTTCGGTACCTCGACCCTGTTGCTGACCGGATCTCATATGATTGATTCTGCCTTCGATTTGCCAGCGGCGTCACCTACATTTAAAACAGTTCTGGTGTTGGGCGTTGGCCCTGATAAGGAAAAAGAATCCTGTTATTTGCGCAATTATCAGGTTGTGGCTGATTGGGCGGGAGATCATGTTGATCGCCGTGTTCTGATCAAGGGGCATCCCCGAAGCCGCATGTTGTTCTGGACGCAGGCTGCGTTGGGACGAAAGAATATTAAAGTGCTGCCTGCGGATTGCCCGTTGGAGCGCGCTCTTGAGCAGTCGGCCATCGCTATCAACTTTATGTCCAATGCAGCTATAGAGGCCGGTCTGGCGCGCCGCCCGACGATTTACGTCAATACCTGTCAGGAGCGTGAGATTTTTGAACAGGAGCGCTTTTTCGGCCCCGCAGTCAAGAGTGTACTGGCCTTGCAGGAGCGCATTGAGTCAATTGAGCAGGAATATCAGAAGCATATTGCTCATGCCGAAGAATTTGCCTGTTTTCATTTAGCCGGTGGCGTGAAGGGGCTGGAGCGAACGGTGGCGATTATCGAGTCGCTTGCCAGCGCGGCGGAATTGCCAGCTGATATTGAGCAAGCTACGTTGATGACGACTATCTAGTGAGTACCGGTACGTGCCGCGTTCTTAATAATTAACTAAATAAAAATATTCCGTTAGCGGTTTGAAATTGGGGTAAGGATATGGGGTTGGTAAGTTCTGTCCGGGCAAATACGCTGGATGTTGCGCATAAATGGGCGGCAACTGGATTTCTAGTGTTTTTGGCTAGCGCTTTTTTCTTGGCAAGTAGTCGTCAGAAAACAGTGTTCTACTTGCTCGTTGCGGTGCCTTCGCTATTGCTATTCGTCAGGTTCAAATCCTTACTGAGAGATAACCTCTGGCCGATACTATCGATTCTGGCTTTCCTGAGCTATTTTTCGGTGAGCTCTTTATGGTCTGGCGTAACCTCTGAGTCGTTGGAGGATGCTTTGAAATTCAGCTTGAGTACCCTCTGTTTAATGTTGGGGATTGAAGCTGCCAGTCGTCGATTTTCTCCTGATTTTTTTTCGAGATTTATTGCCTGGGTCGGAGCGGCCTCCGTTTGTCTATATATATTCATGATTCTGTGGAAAGGACCGGACTTCGCTACATTGCTCGCTGATAGAAGTTCGTTTAAAGATCTGAGTGGTTGGGGGGCAGGTAATCCAATCTCGTCGGCCATTTACCTTGGTCTCGCCATATTGGCTGCGTGGTGGTTGCTTCCGAACAAAGCGAAGCATGTCCAGCTTGGACTCATAGTGTTAATAGCAGTCAGTGTTGTTCTTTTGTTTTTGACGAAAAGTCGTGGTCCAATGTTAGCGCTTTTTGCAACATTGTTGCTTCTTTCGTTGTGCAGACGTAGCCGCTCGGATATCGCACTGCTGAGTGCGGGGTGTCTTGCCGCCCTGACCGTTTTCGTTACCACAGACATTTTCTCGATAGTTATTCAGCGTGCAACGGAGCCTAACTACCGTGTGGAAATATGGACTGCGGCGTTGGAGCAAATCAAACAGAACTGGGCATTTGGACAAGGGTTTGGTCACGAGGCTGGTATCTACATTAATGCCACTAAACCCGTTACCCATGCCCATGCGTCTGTGCTCGAGGTTTTCAGGGTTGGTGGCTTGATCGGCGGCGGAATTTTTCTAGGAATGCTATTTCTCCTTGTCAGAAAATCCTTGTCTCATCGACGAGGGATGTTTTTTCTGATTTGGCTTTTCTACGGCCTACTCTGTTTATCCACTAACGGACGCATGTTGCTGAGCCGGCCCTCTATTGAGTGGTTTAGTTTTTGGATGCCGCTGTTTCTCTTGTATTTCGCCACTCGCTATGATTCCGCCGAGTTGGTTTCGGAGGATCAGGGTGGTAAATAACTTCGGGGGAGCGGTGGCGCAACAGAAGCAGGGTCGCATATAGTGAGGACTGGTCTCGATGGTTGATCTCAAGACCCTTGACGCGCAACTTTGCCGACTATGGGATGAAGGGCGAAGGTTTCAGCGTTGCAAGGGTGTTCACTCCGGCTCCGTGGTTATTTTCGCCTCCGGCCCCTCTGCTGCTCAGTTCCCCCTTGAGCGCTACGCTGGTCTGCCCTAGATCACCATGAATGGCGTTATTGCACGCTTTTCCCAGGCCTCGGTTCGGCCACTGTTCTATCTCTGTGATGATCAGGGGGGCGTTCGAGAGCGTCAGCAATTAGTTTTGGAGGGTATTCGCTTCTCCAGTCACGCTGCGCTTGGCTATAACGCGCTGAAAGTCCTGATGCAGGCGTCCCCTGATGCTGTAGACGCGGCTGATCTACGGGTTAATCGTCCCATGCTAGGTGCGCCCTTGTCAGGCCGACGTTTTGCCTGGAGTGCGAGCGGCAATGCTGAGTTGCAGTGCGGTTTTTCGCTGTTTAAACGTAAACCCAACCGCATCGGTTTTAGTCGAAACATGACGCTTGGCTATTTTGGTGGCCGAACTATTCCCTATGCCGCCGTTCAGCTTGCCTTCCACTTAGGATTTAATCGTGTCTTTCTGGTTGGAATGGATCTCAATACTCAGACCGGGCGTTTTTATGAGCAAGCCGATGAGGCTTTGCCCAGCCGCCTTGATGATGATTATGAGGATTACATTCTCCCAAGCTTCCAGCTGATGGCGAAGCGAGTTGTCGGAAACGGCTTTCAGGTATTCAATTTATCTGCCAATAGTCGCCTGCCTTCGGCGGTGATACCGAAGATCGACTTGGCTCAATTTGAGGCGCTTCTGGAACGCTCGTAGTGATCAATCAGCTGCTCCCAGGGGAAGTCTTGGACTTTTCTTCGCAGCAGATAGTTGTGCATGTGCTGGAAGTTACGCCGAATCATTCTCGGTCCAAGCGCCCGGCGTTTGAATCGCATATCCAGAAAATCGATTAGGCCGAAACCTCCACACGGCGTCAGCAATACATTTCCCAAGTGAAGAGAGCGAAAGTAGATGCCTCGCTGATGGAGATGGTGGATATATTCGGCCAAGCGTGGCAGCACAACCTCGAATTCCGCGCGGGACTCTTCAAATAGTCGATCTAGCGACGCACCTTGAAGCGGAACGTACAAGCACGCGCTTACGGCCTGATTATGATCGATCCAACAACACTCTTTGATGATGGGGGTGGCGATGCCTAACGTTTGCAGGCGAAGTGCGTGCTCAGCGAAGCGCGAGGCGTCGGGACGCCAGCGGGCCAGCAGTGGGGCGCGGCGACTGCGAAATATCTTGAGGATTTCTCCTTGAGGTAGGCGCAACACCTTAGGGCCTTTGCTGTCTTTTTCCAGCACCTCACCGGTACTCAGCCAATCTTGCAATTCGTTCGCTGTTACAATCCGCATCTCATCTCTCTAGCCAGTCGCACGAGGCCTGCCGCATGGCTGATCCCGCACAGCAATCCAGTTTAAAAGTCTACTTTCGATTGCTGAAATATGTTGTCCCCTACTGGCTTGCTTTTGCCGTCAGTATTGTAGGGTTCATGCTTTTCGCTTCGAGCCAGCCAATGCTAGCGCACATGCTCAAGCTTTTTCTCGATGGTTTGCAGAGCCCAGAGCATGCCACCTTGTTGGGCGTGCCGATGATCTACGGCGTGCCGCTGTTGATTGTACTCATTGCGCTCTATCAGGGCATAGGCTCTTTCCTGGGCAATTACTATTTGGCCAAAGTGGCGCGGGGGGTTGTCCATGACCTGCGCTGTGCCCTGTTCGATAATTTGCTGACCCTGCCGAATCGTTATTTCGATAATCACAACTCAGGGCACTTGATTTCTCGTATCACCTATAACGTGACCATGGTCACCGGTGCTGCTACCGATGCGGTCAAGGTGGTGATTCGCGAAGGGCTGACAGTGTTGTTCCTGTTCGGTTATCTGCTGTATTCGAATTGGAAACTGACTCTGGTGTTGCTCAGTATCCTGCCGGTCATCGCTTTGATGGTTGGCTCGGCCAGTCGTAAATTCCGCAAGCAGAGCAAGAAGATCCAAGTGGCCATGGGCGACGTGACCCATGTCGCCTCCGAGACGATTCAAGGATATCGGGTGGTGCGCAGCTTTGGCGGTGAGGCCTATGAGCAGCAGCGCTTTCATCATGCCAGCGCGGATAATATGAACAAGTCGCTGAAAATGACCCGTATCCAGGCGGTCTTCACGCCGATGCTGCAACTGGTGATTTTCAGTGCCATGGCGCTGTTGATGTATCTGGTCCTGTACCTGCGCGGCGATGCCTCGGTGGGCGAATTGGTCGCCTATATCACTGCGGCGGGCCTGTTGCCCAAGCCGATTCGCCAGCTCTCCGAAGTCAGCGCCACTATCCAGAAGGGCCTGGCGGCCGCCGACAGCATCTTTGAACAGCTCGATGAGGCCCCGGAAAGCGATCAAGGTAACGAGGAACGCGAGCGGGTTGGCGGACGCCTGGAAGTACGCGATCTGAGCTTCACTTATCCCGGCACCGAAAAGCCGGTGCTGGATAATATTTCCTTTACCGCCGAGCCCGGGCAAATGGTGGCGCTGGTCGGTCGTTCAGGCAGTGGTAAGTCCACTTTGGCGGGGCTGATTCCACGCTTCTATCACCATGAGCAGGGGCAGATTCTGCTCGACGGTATCGATGTCGAGGCCTATAGCCTGCGCAACCTGCGCCGCCACATCGCTCTGGTGACGCAGCATGTGACCCTGTTCAACGATACCGTGGCTAACAATATCGCCTATGGCGATTTGGCCGGCGCACCTATCGAGGATGTTCGACGGGCGTCCGGATTGGCCTATGCCGCCGAATTTATCGAGCAGATGTCGCAAGGCTACGACACCTTGGTCGGGGAGAACGGTGTGCTGCTTTCCGGCGGCCAGCGCCAACGTTTGGCAATAGCCCGGGCGCTGCTCAAGGATGCACCGCTGTTGATTCTCGACGAGGCCACTTCGGCGCTCGATACTGAGTCTGAGCAGCATATTCAGGCAGCATTGGATGAGGTGATGAAAGGCCGTACCACGCTAGTGATCGCGCACCGCCTGACCACCATCGAAAAGGCTGACCTGATCCTGGTAATGGACCGCGGGCAGATAGTCGAGCGCGGTAACCATGCCGAACTGCTGGCGCTCAATGGCTATTACGCGCGGCTGCACGCCAAGCAGTTCGAGGTCGAGGATGAAGCGGTCGAAGATGCCTCGTAGGTTTTTGTAGTGCCGAAGGCGTTCGGCTTCGATGTTTCACGGCTGTCAGTCCCGCGGTCTATTTGCCCTTGTGCCACTAGGGCGAGGGCTCGCTTGTAGATGTTATGATCACCGGCAATTTTTTTCGCGTTCGGAGTCTTTATGAAGCTGTCCATGCCCCGTTTCGACCAAGCCGCCGTTTTGGTGGTGGGCGATGTCATGCTCGATCGTTACTGGCATGGTGGTACTTCGCGAATTTCTCCGGAAGCGCCGGTGCCGGTGGTCAAGGTCGAGCAGATCGAGGATCGCCCGGGCGGCGCCGCCAACGTCGCGTTGAACATCGCGGCTTTGGGCGCGCCGGCGGTATTGGTTGGTGTGACCGGCGAGGACGAGGCGGCCGAGAGCCTGAGTAACAGCTTGCAGGCGGTCGGGGTGAGCGCGCATTTCCAGCGGATCAAGCACCAGCCGACCATCGTCAAGCTGAGGGTGATGAGTCGTCATCAGCAATTGTTGCGCATGGATTTCGAAGAGCGCTTCGACACCGATAGCGCGGCGATGGCGAGCAGCGTCGAAGCCTTGCTCGTCGGCATCAAGGTCTTGGTGCTGTCCGACTACGGCAAGGGCGCGTTGCAGAATCACCAAGCTCTGGTGCAACTGGCGCGCAGCAAAGGCATTGCCGTGCTGGCCGATCCCAAGGGCAAGGATTTCTCCATTTACCGCGGCGCGAGCCTGATCACCCCTAATCTGCATGAGTTCGAGACCATCGTTGGCGACTGCCGCGACGAGGCCGAGCTGGTGGCCAAGGGCGCGGCCCTGATGAGCGAGCTGGAGTTGGGCGCGCTGCTGATCACCCGCGGCGAGCACGGCATGACTTTGTTGCGCCCGCAGCAACCGCCGCTGCATCTGCCTGCTCGCGCCCGCGAAGTATTCGATGTCACTGGTGCCGGCGATACGGTGATCTCCACCCTGGCTGCCAGCCTGGCTGCCGGCGAGGAGTTGCCCCAGGCCGTGGCGCTGGCCAA
>CAMPJN010000116.1 GCA_946886875.1 uncultured Pseudomonas sp. | reverse complement strand
GGCCTGCTGGTTGGCGCCAACGCCACCTTCAGCCGCTCCGACGCGACGATCGAAGGCCAGGGCCTGTCACGCAGCATCGACCTGCCCAACCAGTCCGATGCCGTCGGCAACCTGATGCTCGGTTGGGAAGACGACAAGCTCAGCCTGCGCCTGTCGGCCAACTACAAGTCCGAGTACCTGGCAGAAGTCGCGGCCATCGACGACAAGGCCCATGACCTCTACGCGGACGAGCAGCTGTTCGTCGACTTCAGCGCCGGTTACTTCCTTACCCCGGCACTGCAACTGACCTTCCAGGCGCAGAACCTGACGGACGAGTCCTTCTACGTCTACACCGGGCGCAGCGACTACAACGCCCAGTACGAAGAGTACGGCCCGACCTACAAGCTCGGCCTGACCTTCACCAATTTCTGACCCAGGTGGCTGCCGGACGCATTGCTGTCCGCGCGCCGTGAAGTTTCGTTCAAGGATTCGGTTATATGCGTGTTTCGTTTTTCCAGAAAAAACTGTTGCTGGCCAGCCTGCTCGCCCTGAGCGCTTGCCAGAGTTACCAGGCCGATAAAGCGCCTGCCAGCTTGAGCCTGCAGCCGCTTGTCAGCCCGACCATGGACGCCGTCGCGGCTGCGCAATGGTTGGCCCACGACAGCTTTTGGCCCGGTGCGCAGCGCCTGCAAAGTAGCAAAAAGCAGGGTTTGTTCGTGCTCGATAAGCAGGGCGCGACTCTCAGTCGCCTGCCTGGCACTTTCGCCAGCCTCGACCATAGGGTCGGCGCTGGCGGCCTGTTGGTCGCGGCCCTGGATGTCGACCGTCAGCAGGCCATGTTGGTCAATCTGGCGAACCGGCAGTGGGGGACGCCGCTGTACCTGCCGCGACCGGCCTACAAAATTGACGGCCTGTGCCTGTATCGCGATGCGGCGCACAACGCCTTTGTCTTTCTGATCGGTGAGGAGGGCATCGGTGAGCAGTGGCTGGTCGCCGAACGGCAAGTGCCATTGGCGCAACCCCTACGGGTGCGCGGCCTGAGCCTGCCGCCGGCGAGTGAGTATTGTCAGGTCGACGATGCC
The DNA here is from genome assembly GCA_946886875.1 of uncultured Pseudomonas sp. The sequence goes on along the minus strand of CAMPJN010000116.1, from coordinate 9,004 downwards.
ACCGAACGGCTGTATGTCAACGAAGAGGGCGTCGGTTTGTGGACCTACGCGGCCCATGCCGAAGCCGATCTGGTCCGCGAGCCGGTAGGCCTGGTGCAGCCGTTCGGCGATATCGCCAAGGCCCTCGCCGGCATGGCAGTGGTGCCGGGCGGGGTGTTGGCGCTGGACCCGGAAAGCGACAACCTGCACCGCTATCAGCTTGGCCAGGATGGCTGGCAGGCTCAGCCGGTGATCGCTCTGGGCGAACTCAATGAGCCCGAAGGCCTCAGCGTGCGCGTTGTCGATGGCGGGCTGGAATTGCTGGTGCTTGACGATGACGGCGTGCAATCCGGGCGCCTGGCCTGGCTGGCGCCAGCGCCCGAGTTGTCGCCCGTGTTGCCGGTGTTGGCCGCGCAGGTAGCCACCGAACCAGTGCCGAGCCTGGGCGATGCCGCCGACGACCCGGCGATCTGGGTGCACCCGCAAGACCCGGGTAGCAGCCGCGTTCTGGCCACCGACAAGCAGGGTGGTCTGTTGGTCTATGACTTGGCCGGCAAGCTGCTGCAAGACCTGCGCGTCGGGCGGATGAACAACGTCGATGTACGTGCTGGCTTCGACCTCAATGGCCAGTTGGTCGACCTCGCCGTGGCCAGCAACCGTGATCGGAACAGCCTGCAACTGTTCGCCATCGACCGCCGCAGCGGCGAGCTGAAGGATCTCGGCCAGCTGCCGACGCCACTCAGCGAAATCTACGGTTTGTGCATGTTCAAGGATGCTGCGGGGGCGATTTATGCGATCCCCAACGACAAGGATGGCACCTTCCTGCAATACCGCCTGAGCAGCGCCGATGGGCGTATCAAGGGCGAACTGGTGCGCCGCTTCAAGGTCGAGACCCAGCCCGAAGGCTGCGTCGCCGACGATCGCAACCAGCGCTTGTTTGTCGGTGAAGAGGGCGTCGCGGTCTGGACTCTGGACGCCCGCGCCGAGGCGCCGACCCGGCTTGAACAGGTGATCGGAGTGGGCGGTGCCATGCACAAGGATATCGAAGGCATGGCGCTCTATCAGGGCGCTAAAGGTGACTACCTGGTGATTTCCAGCCAGGGCAACGACAGCTACCTGGTGCTCGATGCGACTGCCCCCTACGCCGTGCGCGGCGCCTTCCGTATCGGTCTGAACGCGCAACTGGGCATCGACGGCGCCTCGGAAACCGACGGCCTCGACGTTACCTCGGCCAACCTCGGCGGCCTCTGGAGCAAGGGCTTGCTGGTGGTGCAGGACGGTCGCAAGCGCATGCCCGAAGACACGCAGAACTACAAGTACGTGCCCTGGGCTGCGGTGGCGAAAGCCTTGGGACTTGAGTAAGCAGCACACCCCGTAGGAGCCAGCTTGCTGGCGATCAGCTGTGCCGCGTGCGGATCGCCAGCAAGCTGGCTCCTACAAAAGCCGACTGATGACTGACCTCAAAGCGCCGTCATCAACCGGCAACATAAACCTAATCGAATAGCGCCCGGAGCTTTCCTCCGCCCCGGGACGCAAGGAGACAAGCATGCACAACACCCTCGAACAGATGACCGTCTGGAGCCTGATCGGCGATGCCAGTCTGCTGGTGCAGGCGGTAATGCTCAGCCTGTTGCTGGCCTCGTTGCTCAGCTGGTACCTGATCGTCCAGCGTGCTGCCGTGCTGCGTCGCAACGAGCGCTTGCTGAAGGAATTCCTGCGACGCTTTCGCAGCGGTAACGACCTGACCCAGCTGTATCGTGAAGGCAGCGACTCGCTCGATGAGGATGCCGGCTTGCAGCAGATATTCCAGGCGGGTTACCACGAGTTCGTGCAGCTCAAGCGTGAGCCGGGTATTGCCGGCGAGCTGGTGATCGATGGCGTCGAACGCTCGCTGCTGGTGGCCATCAGCGAGCAGGAAGAACGCCTGGAGAAGGGCCTGCCGTTCCTCGCCACGGTCGGCTCCGTGAGCCCCTATATCGGCCTGTTCGGCACCGTCTGGGGGATCATGAATTCCTTTATCGGCTTGTCCCAGGTACAGCAGGCGACGCTGTCCACGGTCGCCCCGGGTATCGCCGAGGCGCTGATCGCCACGGCCATCGGCCTGTTCGCGGCGATCCCTGCGGTGATCGCCTACAACCGCTTCAGCGCCCGCGTTGCCACCCTGACCTCGCGTTACTACGGCTTCGCAAACGAGCTGCAAGGGCGCCTGCACCGCAGGTTGCACGCCGCCAGCAGCCACGTCAGTGCCGCCGCCTGAGGACCCCGCCATGCGCAAACCGATGAGCAAGCACGGCCCCAAGGCCGAAATGAACGTGGTGCCCTATATCGACGTGATGCTGGTGCTGCTGGTGATCTTTATGGTCACCGCACCGATGCTCACCCAGGGGGTGAAAATCGAGTTGCCCAAGGTCGCCAGCGAAGCGCTGCCGACCGACACCCAGCAGCAGATCCTCACGCTCTCGGTGCAGGCCGATGGTGGCTACCACTGGAACCTGGGCAGCGAACTGAACACCGAGCAACAGACCGACAGCGCCGTGGGTCTGGAAGAAATGACCGCCAAGGTGACCCAGATCATCGCCGAGCGCGGCGATACCCAGGTCTACATCCGTGCCGACCAGACCGCGGATTACGCCACAGTGGTCGCCGGTATCGCCGCCTTGCAGCAGGGCGGGGTGAGCAACCTCGGCCTGATCACCGAGGCGCCGCAGTGAATGCCATGCCGATGAGCAGCCCGATAACCTTCAGCTTGGTAGCCATCTCGCCGCGGAAACTGCGCGCGGTCAAGGCGGCGCTGTCGACCTTGGCGTTGCACGGCTTGGTGATGGCGTTGCTGCTGGCCAACTGGGCGGTCGAGACGCCCTCTGCGCCCAACGTGAAAACCATCAGCATGCAATTGGTCACGCTCCCCGCGCCGCAGCCCGAACCGCCGATCGATACCCCGTTAGCCGTGCCGGTCGCGCCGCCGCTGGCGGAACCTGAAGTGCCCGCGCCACAGGTTGATCCAGCCATTGCCCAGCAGCAGCTCGAGCAAGCGGCCCTGGCGCGTAAGCGCATGGAGCAGCGGGAACTTGCCCAGGAGCGCCAGCGCCTCGAGCGCAAGCGTGAGGAGCAGGCCCGTGCCGAGCGGCAACGCCGTGAACAGGAGCAACAGCGCCTGGCGGCCGAGCAGCTTGCCGCGCAGCAACGTCAGCAGGCCGCTACGGCAGCTGCCGAGCATGCCCGTCTGGCTGAAGCCGCGGCCGCCGCCAGCCGTCAGTACCTGCCGATCGCCAAGCAGGCGCCGAGTTATCCGCGGCGCGCGTTGGACAAGGGGATCCAGGGCGAGTGCACGGTCAGCTACACGGTCAACGCCCAGGGTCGGGTCGAAGCGCCCAGGGTGGTTGGCGACTGTCATCCCTTGTTCATTCGCCCGTCATTGCAGGCTGCTCAGAGTTTTCGCTACCAGCCACGGGTCATCGATGGCCGCGCCGTCGCCGTGCCCAGCGTGAAGAACACCTTTACCTACCGAATCGAATAACCACCACCTGCGCCTATTCGGCCGCATTCATCTTTGCGGTCAGGGCCGGGCTACGTCAGCCATTTGAGAGAAATCATGATCAAGCAGGATCACCAACAGTTTCACGCCAGTCTCGAAGCCCACGACGATCAGTCGATCAACCCCAGCACCAACCCGACGTTGGCTGAGCTGCTCAGCCCATCTCGGCGCAACGTGCTCAAGGGCGGCCTGACGCTAGCGGCCCTGGGCTTCTTCGCCGGAGGCATCAGCGCCTGTCGCAGCGCCAGTGCCAGCCCGTTGCTCAACTTCAAGGGCGTGCCGGTGCAGGTCGACCCGCAGTTCGACCGCGTGCTGGTCGCCGAAGGTTACAGCGCCACGCCGTTCTTCTCCTGGGGCGACCCGATCATGGCCGGCGCGCCGCAGTGGAACCCGGATGCCAGCGACGATTGGCAGGCGCAACTGCTGCAAGCCGGTGACAACCATGACGGCATGGAATTCTTCGCCTTCGAGGGCGAGACCGACCGCGGTCTGCTGGTGATGAACCATGAATACGTCAACCCGCCGCTGCACCCCGGCAACCGCATCGACCAGAGCAAGCCGCGGCCGCTCGATGAAGTGCGCAAGGAGCAGGCAGCCCATGGCGTCTCGGTGATCGAGGTGAAAAAAGACGCGAGCGGCCAATGGCAGCGGGTTATGGATTCGCCCTACAACCGTCGCATCAGCGCCATGACGGCGATGCGCATCGCCGGCCCCCTGGCCGGACATGCGCTGATGAAAACCGTCGGCGATCCTGCTGGCCGCGAAGTGCTCGGCACCATCAATAACTGCGCGACCGGGATCACTCCCTGGGGCACCTTTCTCACCTGCGAGGAAAACTGGCACAACTACTTCATCAATCGCGACCCGGCCGACTACGCCACGCGAACCTCTCACAACCGCTATGGCCTGGCCAAGGAAGGCACCAGCAAGAACTACGCCTGGGAAACCACCGACCCGCGCTTCGACGCTACGCCCGACCCGCAGCAAGCCCACGATGGTTACGTCAACGAGCCGCACCGTTTTGGCTGGGTAGTGGAAATCGATCCCTTCGACCCCCTGGCGCAACCGATAAAACGCACTGCCTTCGGCCGTTTCAGCCGTGAGTGCGCGGCTCTGAGTCTGGGCGATGATGGGCGCATGGCGTTTTATTCCGGCGACGATGCCAAAGGCGAGTACGTCTACAAATTCGTCCCCAGCGGGCGTTTCGACGCGGCCAACCCTAAAGCCAACCGCGACCTGCTCGACGCCGGCACCCTCTACGTCGCGCGCTTCGCCGCCGACGGCAGTGGCCAGTGGCTGGCCCTGGTGCATGGGCAGAATGGCCTGAACGCAGACAACGGCTTCGCCAGCCAGGCCGAGGTCCTACTCAACGCCCGCGCCGCTGCCGATATTCTCGGCGCCACGCCGATGGACCGTCCGGAATGGGCCACCGTGCATCCGCAGACCCGTGAGGTGTATGTCGCCCTGACCAACAATGATGGACGGGGCGACAAGCAGCCGACCGACAAAGCCAATCCGCGGCCGCATAACCTGCACGGGCAGATCTTGCGCTTCAACGAACAGGGCGCCGACCCCGCTGCGATCACCTTCACCTGGGAGCTGTTCCTCCTCGCCGGCGAGCCAAAAGGCGCCCGCGATGCCAGCGGCAAGGCGCTGCCCGCCAACCTTATCGGCACCATCAACGGCGACCTGTTTTCCTCGCCCGATGGCCTGGCCTTCGACCGCCATGGCCGTCTGTGGATTCAGACCGACTATGACGACGAGGAGGTGCCGATGCAGGCCATGGGCTGCAACCAGTTGCTCTGCGCCGACCCGAGCACCCGCGAGGTTCGGCGCTTTCTGGTCGGGCCACGGGGTTGCGAAGTGACGGGGCTGGCCTGGAGCCCGGACGGCAAGGTGATGTGGGCGAACATCCAACACCCCGGCATCAGCTACCCGGCCAGCGACAAGAAAACCCGCCCACGTTCGACCACGGTAATGATCAGCAGGAACGATGGCGGGGTGATTGGCAGCTGAGGTCTGCGGACTTCGGCTGTCCGCGAGCGGCGGTTTAACAATATGGCATCGGGATCATCTCCCGGCCGACTCAATCGGCGATCAATGTATCCACCAAACCAGGATCATCGATAAAGCGGTTACGCGTGCCCTGGAGTTTTTCGATGCTGTCGTTGCGCGCCTGCTCTTCGGTGTCCGCTGGGTCGAGCTGGTGCCACTTCTTGTACATCGCGGCCGGGCCCGGAAGGGGCAAGTCGTACTCGATATGCATATAGAACATCGCCCGGGCGATATTGCCTTTGGCGCCATCGCGCGGCTCGATGGCTTTGAAGGCAGTTTTCAAGTCGCAGCCGATATCCTCGAAGGCACTGGGGACGCTGGCGCCCAGCTCTTTGAACTGCGCGTTGCCCCGGGCCTCCTCGACACGGGTCAGCGCTGGATAGAGGTTGTGCAGATCGGCGGTGATATAGGGGTAGCGCGGGTTCATGATGCTGCATTGGCGGTCGGTAATGCAGCGCAACGAGCGTTTCAGTTGTTTGCCGCTGTAGATCTGGCTGACGCTGAACAAGCCGCCTTTTTCGCTGAACGGTTTGGCGCAATACAGCGAGCTGCCGCCAGCTTGGTAGACCGTACTCCACAGCAGTTTCTCGCTGGTCAGCAGGTCACCGATGCTGTTCTGGCCGTTGGCCCAGCAGGGAAGAGTGAAGGCGGTTGCAATACAACCGAGAGCGATAACTACTGCGCGCATCTTCGATCCTCCCGGTGATCCCTGTGTTCAGGGACTTTTTTCTTATAAGCGAAATGAGTGTAACAAGACCTACGTCACAAAACATAGCCAGGTCCGGCTGGCAAACCGACGTTTGTAGGCTACGGCTTACAAGGTGTGCTGCCTATCGCCACTACTGCCTTCCACTCACCGGGTTTAACCTTCTGCCCATGGATGTAGCGCAGGAAGCGCAGAGTCATCAATAAGGATGCATATAGGATTGCCGCCAGGAAGGCGCGCCGAATACGGATGTCAGTACTCAGTCTGCAAAAGCCCCGCGTAAGCGGGGTTTCTTTTTTCTGTCTCTTTTTCCCGCGCGCTTGACCACTCCCTTCCTCAATCGGGTCGTGGGCGCCGCGCCGTCTTTGCACGTTGCCAGTCCGCGGCTAACCGGCAACGCCGTCGGTAAGATTGTCTCCTGACATTTTTCCGCTACCATCGATGTCACTTCCGATTCAGATAAGGACTTCACCATGGCTGTATCCACCCTGATTATTCTGGCCGTCCTGGCCGCTTTGGTTTTCTACGTGATCGCCATCTACAACCAGTTGGTGAAGCTGCGTAACCGTTTCCAGAATGCATTCGCCCAGATCGAAGTGCAGCTCAAGCGCCGCTACGACCTGATCCCCAATCTGGTGGAAACCGCCAAGGGTTATCTGGCCCACGAGCGCGAAACTCTGGAGGCGGTGATAGCCGCGCGTAACGCCGCAGCCGCCGGCCTTAAAGCCGCCGCCGCGCAGCCGGGCAATCCGCAGAGCATGGCGCAGCTGGGCGGGGCCGAAGGCTTGCTGAACAGCGCCATGGGCCGTCTCAATGTGGTCATGGAGGCCTACCCGGACCTCAAGGCATCGCAGAACATGCAGCAGCTCAGCGAGGAACTGAGCAGCACGGAAAACAAAGTCGCATTCGCCCGTCAGGCCTTCAACGATGCGGTGATGACCTACAACACCTATAAGCAGAGTTTCCCGCCGGTGATCCTGGCTGCCAGCGTCGGCCACGGACAAGACGCCAGCCTGCTCGAATTCGCCGATAGCGCGGCGATTCAGGAAGCGCCGAAGGTGGCGTTCTAAGCAGAGTCGTTCTATACGGCGTCGTTCTAAATCGTCTGCCCTCGGATCGCGCGATGAATTTCTTCGAACAACAGGATCGCGCCAAGCGCCAGAGCGGTCGTCTAGTGCTGCTGATGGTGCTGGCGGTACTCAGCCTGATCACCTTGATCAGCCTCGCCATCGGCCTGGCACTGCGCATGCTGAATACTTACCAGGGCTATCAGAGCTATCCCGGCCCCGGCGGCGCCAGCGCTGGCGGGATCGACTGGGTGCTGGTCGGCAGCGTGGCGCTGGTGGTGATCACCGTGGTTTCCCTCGGTAGCCTGTATAAAAGCGTGCAGTTGAGTCGCGGCGGCAAGGTGGTCGCGCAGCGTCTCGGTGGGCGCCTGATCAATCTGGAACCGAAAACCTTCGAAGAGCGGCGGTTGCTCAATGTGGTCGAGGAAATGGCCCTTGCCGCCGGCACGCCGGTACCGGCGGTGTACGTGCTCGACGACCCGGCGATCAATGCCTTCGCCGCCGGCCTGACGCCCCAGGACGCGGTGATCGGCGTCACCCTCGGCGCCATCAACCTGCTTTCGCGCGAAGAGTTGCAGGGCGTCATCGCCCATGAGTTCAGCCATATTTTCCATGGCGATATGCGCCTCAATACCCGCCTGATCTCGGTGCTGCACGGCATTCTGCTGCTGGGCCTGATTGGCGGCTTTATCCTGCGTAGCCTGAGCCTGCGCAGCAGTCGCTCGAGCCGAGACAATTCGGGCCTGGTGATATTGGCGATTGGCGGCACCCTGCTGGTGCTGGGCTATGCCGGCACCTTTTTCGGCAACCTGATCAAGGCTGCGGTCAGCCGCCAGCGCGAGTTTCTCGCCGATGCCTCGGCGGTGCAGTACACCCGCAACCCGGAGAGCATCGGCGGCGCCTTGAAGAAGATCGGTGGTTACGCGCCGGGTTCGCTACTGCAAGCCAAGAACGCCGCGGAGTTCAGCCACCTGTATTTCGGCCAGGGCGTGGGCCTGGCGCTGGGCGGCTTGCTGGCCACCCATCCGCCATTGGCCGAGCGCATCCGCCGTATCGAACCGGGTTGGGATGGCAGCTATCCCAGCGTCAGTTATCGCGAGACGATGGCCTCTGCCACGCAAGTCGAAGCGCCGCCCCCGGCCGATGTCGGCGGCAGTTGGGATAAGGAAATGGCCGCCCTGGGCCTGGCCGCGACGGCATTCAGCCCGCAGGCGGTCGAGCAATCGATAGATGCCATCGGCGATCCGCAACCGGCGCATTTGCAGCAGGCACGTAGCGCCTTGCAGCGCCTCGGCACGCCGCTCACCGAGGCCGCCCATAGTTGCGTGGGCGCCCAGGCGCTGGCCTATGGCTTGATGCTTGAGCGTGAGCCCGCGGCGCGGTTGCGCCAACTTGAGTCGCTGCGTTCGCAACTGCCGGCCGATGTGGCCGCCGCCGTGGATGCGCTGGATGCCGAGCTGAGCGGTCTGGGCGAGGGGCTGCGGCTGCCGTTGCTGGAGCTGGCAATCCCCGCGCTGAAACAACTGAGCAAGGCGCAATGGGCGACGCTGCAACGCAACCTGATCATGCTGGCCAAAGCCGACCGCAAGGTCGATCTGCTGGAGTGGACGCTGCTGCGCATTCTGCAACGCAATATCGACGGCCCGCGCCCGCTCAACGGCA
>CAMPJN010000115.1 GCA_946886875.1 uncultured Pseudomonas sp. | reverse complement strand
GCCAGTGGACCGGCACCATGTGCCTGACCGAACCCCAGGCCGGCACCGACCTGGCGCTGTTGCGCAGCCGCGCCGAGCCCCAGGCCGACGGCAGCTACAAAGTCAGCGGTAGCAAGATCTTTATCAGCGGCGGCGAGCAGGACATCAGCGAGAACATCGTCCATCTGGTGCTCGCCCGCCTGCCCGACGCGCCCGCCGGAGTGAAAGGCATCAGCCTGCTGCTGGTACCGAAATTCATCGCCAACGCAGACGGCACACCGGGCCCGCGCAACGCCCTGAGCTGCGGCGCCATCGAGCACAAGATGGGGATCAAGGGCACCTCGACCTGCGTGATGAACTTCGACGGCGCAACCGGCTGGATCATCGGCGAGCCGAACCAGGGTCTGGCCTGCATGTTCACCATGATGAACGACGCGCGCTTCCAGGTCGGCCTGCAGGGTGTGGGCATCGGCGAAGCGGCATACCAGGGCGCCCTCAGCTATGCCCGCGAACGCCTGCAATCGCGGGCGCTGACCGGCGCGGCGGCACCGGACAAGGCCGCCGACCCGATCATCGTTCACCCCGATGTGCGGCGCATGCTGCTGACCCAAAAGACCCTGGTTGAGGGCAGTCGCATGCTCGGCGCCTATTGCGCGCGCCAGCTCGACCTCGAACACGGCCACCCGGATGCCGAAGCGCGCAAGGCCGCCGGCAAGCGCGCGGCGCTGTTGATCCCGATCGTCAAAGCCTTCTGCACCGATATGGGCCAGGAAGTCGCCAACCTCGCCGTGCAGGTCTACGGCGGCCACGGCTATATCCGCGAATGGGGCATCGAACAGCTGATGCGCGACAGCCGCATCACCCAACTGTACGAGGGCACCAACGGCATCCAGGCGCTCGACTATATCCGCCGCAAGCTGCTCGGCGATGGCGGCGCGGAACTCTCGGCCCTGCAGGCGGAATTCAGCCAACTGTGCGACCAGCAGGCCAGTCGCCCGGCATTGGCCGAACTGGCCAGAACCGTGCAGGCGCGCCTCGGCGAATGGCGCGAGCTGAGCGCCGAGGTGATCGCCATCAGCCAGCGCAACCCGCAAGAGATAGGCGCAACCTCGGTCGACTTCCTGCAGTATTCGGCTTATGTATTGCTCGCCGGTTTCTGGCTACAGGCAGCCGCGCGGGCGCAGGATGCGCTGGAGGCGGACAGCGGCGAGGCAGCGTTCTATCAGGCCAAGCTGCAGTCCGCCGACTTCTACCTGCGCCGGGTGTTGCCGCGGGCCAGCGGGCATCGCGAGGCGCTGCTAGGCGGGGCGGACTGTTTGATGGCGATGGCCGAGCAAAGCTTTGCGTTCTGAGGCGCGGCACTGCATTGGTAGGTTGGTGTTGAGCGCAGCGATACCCAACAATCGGCATGGGTATCGCTGCCTACGGCGGAGGTGATCCGCGTCGGGTTCGCGCATATCCCCGGATTGCCTCCGGGCTACGCATAACAAGAGGATCGAAGCATGCATCCCTTCAGTTTCGCCACCACCGCGCAGATCATCTGCGAAGCCGGCTCGGCGCGCCGTTTGGCCGTCCTGTGTCAGGAGCGCGGCGCGCGTTCGGTATTGATCGTCACCGATCCCGGCATTACCAAGCTCGGCCTGCTTGATGAGCTGCTACCGGGCTTCGCCGCCGCAGGTGTGGCGGTCGAGGTATTCGATCAGGTAGTCGCCGACCCACCCGAAGCCATAGTGCTAAGCGCGGTGGCGCAAGCCAAGGCGCTGGGCGCCGAACTTATCGTCGGCTTCGGCGGCGGCAGTTCGATGGATGTGGCCAAGTTGGTCGCCTTGCTCGCCCAGCCCTATTGCAGTCAGACGTTGGCGGAGATCTACGGCGTCGGCAATGCCAAGGGCCGGCGGCTGCCGCTGATTCAGGTGCCGACCACCGCCGGCACCGGCTCGGAGGTGACCCAGATCGCCATTATCACCACCGGCGAAACCAGCAAGATGGGCGTGGTTTCGCCGCTGTTGCTGCCGGACTTGGCGCTGCTGGATGCCGACCTGACCCTCGGCCTGCCACCCGCGATCACCGCCGCCACCGGCATAGACGCCATGGTCCATGCCATAGAGGCCTACACCAGCGCGCTGAAGAAGAACCCGCTGTCCGACCTGCTGGCCCGCGAGGCCCTGCGTTTGCTCGCGGCGAACCTGGATGAAGCGGTGCATAACGGCAGCAACCGCAAGGCGCGCCAGGCCATGTTGCTCGGCGCCTGCCTGGCCGGCCAGGCCTTTGCCAATGCACCGGTAGCGGCGGTGCATGCCCTGGCCTATCCGTTGGGCGGGCACTTCCATATTCCCCATGGCCTGGCCAATGCCCTGGTGTTGCCCCATGTGCTGGGTTTTAACGCCGAAGCGGCCGCACCGCTGTATGCCGAACTGGCGCCGCTGGTGCTCGGCGAACGCTTGCGCCGCGGCGATGCGCTGAGCCAAACCGAACAATTTATCGGCGCCTTGGCCGACTTCAGCGAACGCAGCGGCCTGCCCACCCGGTTGCGCGATGCCGGTGTGCCGGAAAGCATGCTCGCGCAATTGGCCAGCGACGCCATGCTGCAACAGCGCCTGCTGGTGAATAACCCGCGAGAAATGACCGAGGCCCAGGCTCTGGCGATTTATCAGGCGGCTTATTGATGATCTTTCGCGGCCAAGGCCGCTCCTACAGGTGACCGCATGCTCTCGTAGGAGCGGCCTTGGCCGCGATGCTCTTGCAATCAACACTGATCCAGCCACGCGACATTGCAGAACAAGGCCCCTATGAACCAAGAGCACCTGCGCAGCGACTACCCGCACTTCCAGCCGATCACCACGCGCTGGCACGACAACGACCTCTACGGCCATGTAAACAACGTCACCTACTACAGCTACTTCGACAGCGCGGTGAATGCCTACCTGATCGAGGTCGGCGGTCTGGATATCCATGACGGCGCCGTGGTCGGTTTCGTGGTCAGTTCCAGCTGCGACTATTTCGCCTCCATCGCCTTTCCCGAGCGCATCGAGATCGGCCTGCGGGTCGGCAAGCTGGGCAACAGTTCGGTGCAATACGAGTTGGCGGTGTTCAAGGCCGGCGAGGACCAAGCCTGCGCGGCGGGGCGTTTCGTCCATGTCTTCGTCGAGCGCGAGAGCAACCGCCCGGTGGCCATCCCCGAGCCGCTGCGCACGGCGCTTACGGCCCTGCTGGTAACTGCGCAATAAGCGACAAAAGCCGCGTTTAACGACATGAACAGCGAAGAAACGGCCTCGGGTAATAAAACTGGCACATCTGATGCTTAGTATCAGGTAACTCCAGTTTTGGGGGCCTTGGTACAGGCAGGCCGGGGATTCCCCTCTTTTACACCCGCAGTAGAAAGGCCACCTCTCGAGGTGGCCTTTCTCGTTTAGAGCGCCGCAATACGGGGCCTGCAAGGGTTAACGGTTACTCGCACTAGCGCTGGCGCAGCGTCGAAACCAACCCAAGGCCACTGCTGCCACCGGTATCGTTCTGGTGCAGCGCGCCCCAATCGGGCTCATTTATCAGCGGTACAGTTCGCGGCGGAAGATCAGGGGCCCCGCGCCGCGGTAGATGCCGAAGGTGGCGAGGCCACTCGGGTCGTCGAGTGCGCCATCGCCATTCCAATCGAATTTGAGCCAGGCCGGCGCTGCGTAGGTCAGCGGCATGCTGCCCGAGCTATCGGGCCCAGGCGCGATCAATTGGTAATTACCAAGACCCGTCAGCACCAGATAAGGCCCGCCTGCCAGCGCTGGCACGCCCCCGCCGCTATCGCTGGGCTGATAGGCGCCCAAAGTGACGGCCGCAAAGTCGCTGCAACTGTCCAACGGATTGGGCGCGTAGCCAGTGCCAGTGAAATAGGCAGCGGTAAAGGGCACCGCTAAGTCCTGCAATTCGGAGCCATGGGCATTGCCGATACGCGCCTGGCCGAGACGGAAGTCGCTGGTTTCAGCGTCGAGAACGCTGCCGGTAACCCCATCGCTGTCGGTCGCAGTGGTGAGAATTGCCAAGTCATAGGGCGCACGCGGCTCATTGAACAGAAAGGTCGCGTCGTTGGCGCTGTAATCGAAGTGACCGTTGCCCGCACTGCCCGCGCTCAAGTCGCTACCGCTGACGGTAACGACGCCTTCGCTGCCCGGATCGCTATAGGCGATATCCGAGCCGCTCAACTTGGCGAAACTGCCGGTGTAGTTGCGCGTCACAGCACCGGCGCGATTAAGCGCTGATAACGAACCGCTGAAGGCGAAGCTTTGCCCGGCCTTTGGCACCTGCACGGGTGGCCCGGGTTCTGCGATCAGCCCCGCATAAGTCGAGATGCCGCAGGCCGGCGTCAAGCTGGGGTCTGCGAGATCAAAGCTGGCAGGATAGAAGCGGCCAAGGTTGGCGCTGGTGCCGGGGCCGACGGTCTCGCCGAAATAACCACCAGCCGCTGGCGTGGCGCTGATGGTGAACACGCCAACCTCGGAAAGGCTTTGATTGGTGACAGTCGCCTCCCCTAGATCGGTGGCGACAATGTTCACACTTCCGATGCCCAGCGCGCCGATAGCACCACCCGAGGGCGCGATCAAGGTGCTGGCAAGAGCGATGCCACTCTGGCGATAGTTTGGCGTGGTGCCGTTGTCGCAGAAGTCGGTATCCACACCCGGCTCCCAGGTAGCGCCGCGCACGCGCAAACTGAAGTCATCGCCAGCGGCGACGAACGCCGAGCAACTGGCAGTGCCAGAGGCGCAGTCGCTGTTCGGCGAATCGCTGTATACGCAGAGGCCTAGTGGCTTGCTGACGAACAGATCGGAGCCGCTCATCACCAGCCCGGCCTCATCGCCGGAGGTCGGCGCATAACGCACATTCAGGCTCATCAAGCCGGCATCGGCGTAATGCACCTTGATAGTCGTGCGCGCGCCCGCGGAGAATTCCAGGTTGACACCGGTGCCCGGCGCGCTGCCGGCGACCGGCGTGCCGCTGACCTGCACCGAGCGCGTGCCGCTATTCGGGTCGCTGAAGTCGGACCAGAACTGCAAGGTGCGTTCGCCCGACTCGAAAGCCGGCACACAGGCTTCACTGGTGTCGTCCTTGCGCACCGCGAATAGCCCTACATCGGCCGATTCCTCATTGGCCAGCAGAGTGGGCACATCGAAGATAAAGCCGCTGTCGACGAAATCGATCAGGCAGCCGACCGTCGAGCAGGTCAGCTCGCTATCCGCTTGGGTAGTGGGGGTCGAAGCCTGCACGCCGAGCGCGATCTGGCCGACCGTCGTATTACGCAGCTGGAGGACAGCGCTGCCGCCAGTAAAGCTGAGAAGGTTGCCGGAGACGCTGGCGGGCGCGGTGGCGGTCCAACCGCTATTGGGTGCCAGGGTCAGGTCCACCGGATCGGTATAGAGCGTGCTGCAGTCGGCGTTCATACAGGCGCGGACGATTACTTCTTGTGGGCTGCAGGTCAGCGCGGGGTTGGCATAGGCGAAGTCGAAGTGGTCGATCTGGACTAACGCACAAGCGTGACGTTCGGTCACCAGGGCGCTGATCGCGGCTTCGGACAGCGCGCCACTGTAGATCCGCAGCTCATCCAACTGGCCGTTGAAATAGCGCTCGGTGAAATTCTGATCCGCGCCCAACTGCAATGGATCGCTATTGGCCCGCGGCGTACCGCTGAAGCTGGCTTGGCCGGCCAAGTTGCCGTTGATATAGATGCGCTGATCGCCTGGGGCGAAGCGGATCAGCACATGGCTCCACTGCCCCGGAGTCAGCGCGACATTGCTGTCAAACTCGCGTGTGGCGTTGGGCCCGGTGGTCTGCCACCACCAGTTGACGGTGCCATTGGGCTTGAGGTGGAACTCGTAGTTCTCATCCTTCGACAGAATGCTCATCAAGCCCGAAGCCGGCAGCGTATCCGGCTTGACCCACAGGCCAATGGTGAAGCTGTCCTGCAAGGTCAGCAGGCTATTGTGGGCGCGCTGCACGTACTGGGACGCGACGCTGTCGAAGTCGCCGTACGCGCAGCTGCCCAAACCTCCCACCGTCGCTAGCGCCGGCGCGGTGCTGGCGGTGGTCGCGCCATTGAATGCGGTGCCGTGAAAGGCATTGGCGGAGCTGTCGAAGACTTCGCCGGCCGCGCCGGTCCAGCTGGGTTCATCCAATGACCAGCTCAAGCGCAGTTCGATTGCCGGGCTGCATAGACTGCCGAAGTCGGCCAGGTCGATAGCCGCGTCGTTATAGTTCAGGCTGGTGGTACCGCCGGGGGTATTGGTGGAGCCCGCTGCAGTAATAGCGCCATCGAGTTGCAGGTTATTGCCAAAACCAATGCTGCCCGTTACATAGACAAAACCATTGATCTCGACGTTATTGCCCAGGCTCAAAGAGCCATTGACCACCAGAATCAGATCCTCCGCGTTGCCGCCCGCATTCAACTGGCTGTTATTGGCGATACTCAGGCTGCCATTGACGAATACCCGAGTACTGGCGCCGCCGGTGGCGGCCAGGGTCCAACCGTTGAAGGTGCCGCTACCGCCGAAATAATGATCGCCCGCGCCCAGGCTGCGATTGCTCGCACCGAGCGCCGGAGTGTTTTGCCAGGTAATGCCGCTCAGGTCGAACTGATTGGCGCTGTTGCCGGTAATGCTGGCGGGAAACACTGCGCTACAGGTCGCCGCCCAAAGCTGGGGGCTGCACAGGCCGGCCAGCAGAACCAACACAAGTCCGATCAGGCGCATGGGTAAAGACCTCGGGACAACGGCGCCCAAGCAGCTGGCAGTGCCCTTGCGACTCATGGCTTCTCCACCACGGCGGTGAGCTTGCGATAGGCGTAATCCGGACTCGTGGGCGAGCCGAAGGTTGCCGTGGCTTCGATCGTGTAGAAGATAGTCGCGCTGCTCTTACCCTCTTCTTCCAGTACCGGCGTGCTGCTGGATGTGCAGCTCATCAGCACGGCGAAACCATCCAGGGTGAAATCGCTGCAGGTCGAATCGGCGAGAACCTGGGCAATGCCATATTCCAGGCCGGCGCGGGCGACCTGATAGGCTCGGGTTTGCTGGATCGCCAAACTGGTCGTGGCGTTCTGGGTCACCGCCAGGCGGGCCATGGTGGCGATGACCACCGCGATGATGATGATCAAAAACATCGCCGCTACCAGGCCAAAGCCCCGCTCCCCTGATTTAAGGCGCATTGTCGACATGGACCTGTTGTAGAAGGGTGATGGTTTCGCCGTCCTGGCTCAATGTCAGCTTCACCGTCACCAGACCGCTGCGAATATTGGTGCCGGGGGTGTAGGTAAAACCGCTGTTGGCGCAATCGACGTGATCGACCACCGGAGTAGCGCCGCTGTAGTCATAGCCGCCTGGCAGCTCCAAGGACTCGAACTCAGCGCGGACGATCTGACCGCCGCTGCATTGGTAGCCGACGACCTTATCCGCCAGAAAGAAACGGTGCTGCGGCGAGGCGTATTTGAACTGGAAGCTTTCGATGCCGCCGCCGCTCAGGCTCAGATTGCCCGCGGCATAACTCATGGAAACTTTCGGACTGATCACCGATACGGCGCCGTTCAGCGGCGGCCAGCTGTTGTCGCCGTTGTTGGTGCCGCCGATGTTGTAGATGACCATCCAGTTGAGCTCATCCCAATCCTCGACGCCGATCATCGGGCCAAGTGCCTCGACCACACAGGGGTCGGCGTTGCAGGCCGGCGGATCGCGGCGCACGCCGTCGATCAGGCTGGCCCGGTAACGGCCGCCGCCTGGGCTACGCAATAACTCCAGGCGTGTGCTGCCGGCAACCCGCACCGAGTTCGGCACGGCCAGACGGATATCCCGGGTCATGCGATTCAAGGCGGTGGACGCCAGATCCACCAGTTCCGCGCGGCGGCTTTGGTCGACGAAGCCCTGCAGGGGCCGCAACATCACAGTGGTGATCATCACCGCGATCACACCCGCCAGGGCGATCACCATCACCAGCTCGACCAGGGTAAAGGCTCTTTGCCGCCGCGATAGACTCAGCATCCGGGCTCCCCGTAGCAGGTGCGCCAGCCACTGAGTTCGAGGGTCTGTCCTTGCGGGTCGGTCACTGTGACATCGATACGGGTGGCGTCGACGCCGTTCAAAGCGGCAGCGGCGTCGACCTCGACCGCCACCCGGTAGTCGCTGAGAATGGGGTTGCCTTCGACGTCCTGCGGCGCCGACGCGACCTGGGCCGCCGAAGGCAGCTCGGCGTAGGGCCGCGTGGTGATCGCCTCGAGATAGGCCTCGGCCAGCGCCAGGCTTTGTTGACGCAGCATAGGGTCGGCCGAACGCCCGGTAATCGCCGCCATCGCCGAAAACAGCGCGGCGGAGGCGATACCGATAATCACGATGGTGATAACCAGCTCGACCAGGGTCATGCCACGTTGTGCCCGGCAGCGGACAGGTAGGTTGGCGCTGAGCGCAGCGAAGCCCAACGCTGATTGCGCAGTAGTCGAAGTTGATCGGGGCTTGGCAGCTTGCTGCGTGGCAAGGCCTGTTGGGTTTCGCAGGCTCAACGCCAACCTACGGAATAGCGTCGCGACCCGGCTCATGGTGTGGTCTCGATAAAGCCGGTGGCCGGATGCACGTTCAGCGTAAAAGCGCCGCCGAAGGTGGCCGTATTGGCCGCCCCGCTGGCCGCGCCGAGGGAATCGAAGGTGACATCCAGGGCGGGCGTCACCGAAACAGCTTGAGAATTGTCCGCGGCATAATCGCCGCCGGACGGATGACCGACCGCAGCGCCGGCAGCCGCAGTACCGCATGCCGAGGCGTAGGACAGCGCATAGCCGTCGGCATCAACCTGCGCGCGAATCCGGCAACCGCTGGCCACCGCCAGCTTCTGCCCATAACGCACCGCGCCTAGGCTTTCCTCGAAAAACAGGCGTTCATCGAACGTCTGCCGATCGAAAAATCGCGGTGCTGCAACCGCGGCGAGCACGCCGAGGATGACTAACACCATGATCAGCTCGATCAGGGTGAAGCCGCGAGTTTCAGGCATTAGCAGCCAGCAACAGTCGCTGTAACAACAACTTGAGGAGGTGCAGTGATAGGCGCGGTATTGTCAGTTGCCGCGGTGGCAGCAGTGTAAGTCACCTGACAGGTTGCACTACCGCCACTAGCCAATTGATACGTAATGGTAGCGCCACCGGTGGCTGCACCACCCGTTGCGGTGTAATCCCCCGCATCAACACCAGCAGCGGCACCAATACCACCAGCAGTGGCCTGCGGATAACCATTGACCATCGCGACCGCGGTGCCATCCAAATTAACTCCCGCACCAAGTGCGCCACCCTTCGCTAGTTGCGATGAACGTGCAATGGCTGCCGCAGCCTTCAGCGAACCGGCAAGGCCATTAAGGGAGGCGACTTTGGCATCTGCGCTCAAATCTGCAAATTTCGGCAACGCAAACGCCGCCAAAATCCCCAGAATCACAATCACCATAATCAGCTCGATCAGGGTAAAACCGCTTTGTTGTCTTTTCATCGCTACATCCTCGCTCTACAAAATTCGCGTTAAGGCGTGAAGACCGTCAGTACGGTGCCATTAGTCGCATCATAGGTGATGGTGTCATCGGTGTTGTGCGCCTGGTAGGTATATGTACAGACCTGCCCTGCACGGGTTACTTGATAGTCGCTACCCACCGCGGTGGCCACAGTCGGCGCGGAGCCTTGCAGGGTGTTGTTCCAAATCGCCAGACAATCCGCTGCGCTACCAATGGTTGCGCCATCATCGATACCCACAGGCCAACCGCTGGCGTTCACATCCACGTTATTGGAGCCGAAACCGGCAACGTTAAGGTTCGGTGTGGCGGTGCCGTTATTGCGGTTGACTTCCCACTGCGCGCGCACCAGCAGCACCGCGGAGGCCAGTGCGCCACCCGCACCCTTGACCGCCGATTCGTGAGCATCGTCGGAGACATCGATAAACCGTGGCAAGGCCACGGCGGCAAGAATGCCGAGGATGGCGATCACCACCACCAGTTCGATCATGGTGAAGCCTTTATTGTTTTTTATGCTGCTGTTTAAGTGGCTCTTCATCTCGTTTCCTCAGTTGCTTAACCAACCCTGTGCGGATAACTCCGCT
>CAMPJN010000114.1 GCA_946886875.1 uncultured Pseudomonas sp. | reverse complement strand
ATTCTCAGCGCCCGCGGCGGCGCCACCGCGCACAGCGCGATCATCGCCCGCGCGCTAGGCATTCCGGCGGTGGTCGGTGCGGGTGAAGCCGTGCTGGCCCTGGAGCAGGGCACCCTGCTGCTGTTGGATGGCGAGCGCGGCCTGGTGCGCGTGGCGCCTGATGCCCAGACCTTGCAACAGGCGCAACGCGAGCATCGGACCAATCAAGTGCGCCGCGAGCGCGCCCATGCCGAGCGCATGCAGGCCGCGATCACCCTCGATGGCCACGGGGTCGAAGTGGCGGCGAATATCGGCGCCAGTGGCGACACCGCCGCAGCGGTCGAACTCGGCGCCGAGGGCGTTGGCTTGCTGCGTACCGAGCTGGTGTTTATGAACCATCCGCAGGCACCGGATCAGACCACCCAGGAAGCCGAGTACCGCAAGGTGTTCGACGCCCTGCAAGGCCGGCCGCTGGTGGTGCGCACCCTGGATGTCGGCGGCGATAAACCCTTGCCCTATTGGCCGATGCCGGCCGAGGACAATCCGTTTCTCGGCGTGCGCGGTATTCGCCTGACCTTGCAGCATCCGCAACTGCTGGAAAGCCAGTTGCGCGCGCTGCTGGCAGCTGCGGACGGCAGGCCGCTGCGCATCATGTTCCCCATGGTCGGCAACATTGAAGAATGGCGCACAGCGCGGGATATGGCCCTGCGTTTGCGCGAAGAAATCCCCCTGGCGGATCTGCAACTGGGGATCATGGTCGAGGTGCCGTCGGCGGCGCTGCTGGCGCCGGTGTTGGCCCGTGAGGTGGACTTCTTCAGCATCGGCACCAACGACCTGACCCAATATACCCTTGCCATCGACCGCGGCCACCCGACCCTCTCGGCCCAGGCCGATGGCCTGCACCCGGCGGTCTTGCGCCTGATCGGCATGACCGTCGAGGCCGCCCACGCCCATGGCAAGTGGGTCGGCGTTTGCGGCGAATTGGCCGGCGACCTGCTCGCCGTGCCGCTGCTGGTGGGCCTGGGAGTGGACGAGCTGAGTGTGTCGGCGCGTTCCATCGCCCTGGTCAAGGCGCGGGTGCGCGAGCTGGACTGGCGCCATAGCCAGGCCCTGGCGCAACAGGCGCTGAGCCTGGAAAGCGCGGCGGCGGTACGCACGTTGATCGAGGAGAGACTCTGATGGCGCGGATCCTGACCCTGACCCTGAACCCGGCTCTGGACCTGACCGTAAGCCTCGATACCCTGCAACCGGGGGCGGTCAACCGTAGCCTGGAGATGCGCCGCGACGCCGCCGGCAAGGGCCTGAACGTCGCTCAGGTGCTCGCCGATCTGGGCCACAGCGTCACCGTCGGCGGTTTTCTCGGCGCGGCCAATGCGGCGCCGTTCGAGGTGCTGTTCCAGCGTCGCGGGCTGATCGATGCCTTCGTCCGGGTGCCCGGCGAGACCCGCAGCAATATCAAACTGGCCGAGCGCAGCGGGCGGGTTACCGATCTCAATGGGCCGGGCCCGGTGGTTGGCGCCGAACACCAGGCGCAGCTACTCGATCAGCTCGAACGGATCGCCGTCGGCCACGCCGCCGTGGTGGTCGCCGGCAGCCTGCCGCAAGGGGTCAGCCCACAGTGGTTGACCGCCTTGCTACGTAGGCTCACCACCCTTGGCCTGCCATTGCTGCTGGACAGCAGCGGCGATGCCCTGCGTGCCGGCTTGGCGGCGAAACCCTGGTTGATCAAGCCCAACGAAGAGGAGCTTACGCAGGCCTGCGAGCTGGCCGAGCCGTCCGGCGCAGCCTTGGCCACGGCGGCCAGTGGCTTGCGCGAGCAGGGTATCGGTCATGTGCTGTTGTCGCGCGGTGCCGCGGGCGTCAGCTGGTACGGCCCGGGTTTCGCCCTGCAGGCGCAGCCGCCGACGGTCGAGGTGGTCAGCACCGTGGGCGCCGGCGATTCGCTGCTGGCCGCCACCCTGCATGGCCTGCTCAGCGGTTGGCCGGCCGAACGCACCTTGCGCCTGGCCACGGCGATTGCCGCCCAGGCGGTGACCCGGGTGGGCTTCGGCATCCATGACCGGGAACAACTCGCGCGCCTGGAAGCGGACGTACGCATCGCGCCCCTGGATTAAAACAATAATGAGGTCTTTAGCATGAATCTGCTGATCGTTACGGCCTGCCCCAATGGCAGGGTTACCAGCGTGCTCAGTGCGCGCCTGCTGGATGCCGCCGCCCAGCGCCTGGGCTGGTCCACCCATGTCGAAGTGTTGCAGTCCGCCGCTACGGCGGTGGATTCGCCGACGCTGAGCGAGGCACAAATTGCCGCCGCCGATCTGGTGGTCGTGGTGGCGACCGGCGAGCTGCAACTGCAGCGCTTCGTCGGTAAGCGCCTGCTGCAGTCGACGCCAGCCCTGGCCTTGGCCGACCCGCAACAATTCCTGCGCGATGCCGCCGAGCATGCCGAGGTGCTGCAAAGTGCCGCGCCGAGCAGCGCGGCTCAGCGCCCCCGGATAGTTGCGGTGACCGCCTGCCCAACCGGCGTGGCCCACACCTTTATGGCCGCTGAAGCGCTGCAACAAGCCGCCGAGCAGATGGGCATCGACCTGCAGGTGGAAACCCGTGGCTCGGTGGGTGCGCGCAACCTGCTGGATGACGCCGCCATCGCTGCCGCCGATGTGGTGCTGCTGGCCGCCGATATCGAGGTGGACAGCGCCCGCTTCGCCGGCAAGAAGGTATTCCGCTGCGGCACCGGTGTGGCCCTCAAACAGCCACAGCAAACCCTCGAGCGCGCGCTGCGCGAAGGCGTACCGCTGGCCGAAGCCGCCCAGACGGGTAGTGCGGCGGCAAGCCAATCGAGCGCGAAGAGCGGGCCTTATAAACACCTGCTTACCGGCGTGTCCTTTATGCTGCCGATGGTGGTTGCCGGCGGTTTGCTGATCGCCCTGTCGTTCGTCTTCGGCATCGAGGCGTTCAAGGAGGAGGGCAGCCTGGCCGCGGCGCTGATGCAGATCGGCGGCGAGGCGGCGTTCAAACTGATGGTGCCGGTGCTGGCCGGCTATATCGCTTATTCCATCGCGGACCGCCCCGGCCTTGCGCCGGGGATGATCGGCGGCCTGCTCGCCGGCAGCCTGGGCGCGGGCTTTATCGGCGGCATCATCGCCGGTTTTCTCGCCGGCTACGCCGCCCGGGGCCTGAACCGCTGGCTGCAATTGCCGGCCAGCGTCGAGGCGCTGAAGCCGATCCTGCTCATCCCGCTGTTGGCCAGCCTGTTTACCGGACTGACCATGATCTATGTGGTCGGCAAACCGGTAGCGGAGCTGCTCACCGGGCTGACCGCGTTTCTCGACGGCATGGGCAGCACCAACGCGATCATGCTCGGCTTGCTGCTCGGCGCGATGATGTGCGTCGACCTCGGCGGGCCGATCAACAAGGCCGCCTATGCCTTCTCGGTTGGCCTGCTCGCCTCGCAAAGCTACGCGCCCATGGCCGCGGTAATGGCCGCCGGCATGGTGCCGCCGATCGGCATGGCCATCGCCACCTTCATCGCCCGGCATAAATTCGCCCAGAGCGAACGCGAAGCCGGCAAGGCCGCCGGGGTGCTGGGGCTGTGCTTTATCTCCGAAGGGGCGATCCCCTTCGCCGCCAAGGATCCGCTGCGGGTGATCCCGGCCAGCATCGCCGGCGGCGCCCTGACCGGTGCGCTATCGATGTACTTCGGCTGCAAACTGATGGCCCCGCACGGCGGTTTGTTCGTGTTGCTGATACCCAATGCGATCAACCATGCCGTGCTGTATTTGCTGGCGATAGTCGCGGGGAGTTTGCTTACTGGGGTGGTGTATGCGCTGATCAAGCGGGGCGAGGTACAGCCGCTGGCGGTCGGTGCCGTCGCCTGAACAGCGTTCCTGATGCTTGTTCACCCGGCGCGGGCCGACTCCGCAGTTAGCGTGGGGCGTTCAGGGCTACGGCATCAAGGCCGGCAAGGATTGCCGGTGAGCTGCAGGCGATGTGCTTCGTCGTCGCTCAGGCATTTGCTATCGAAACCTTGGACGATGCGTGGAGATTTGTCGCTGATGCTGCTGGTGAAACTGTCGACAAAACGCTGCGCTTTACCTTGATCGTCAAAGCGGCGTGCCCCGTTTGGATTGGAGGTATAGCTGCCGTTACTGGCAGCGAAGCACTGCGAGTGGCCTTCGCAGGCCAGTTGCACGTACCAGTAGGGTTGGCGGATTTCCACCCCGGCCAGGCTGTTGGTGGCGAGCAGGCATAAAGCAGCGAAGAGCATCGTGCGCATGGAGGTACTCCCTGTAAGTTGAGGCTACAGCCTAAGCCAGCGTTATGCGCCAGGGAAGATCTATTGCGCGGTGAACAGCGCACGAATGCATGCGCTGCACGCGGGCAGCGTGGAATTTTGCTTCGCGGCAGAATCAACCGCCCATCCGCTCGTCATTTTTCTGTCAACTGCAGCGGTTAAACCTGATCTCCGCAATCGTCGCGAAGGTAGTCAGGGTTCATTTCTCTTCTAAGTCCAGTTCTGCGGCGCGGCCGCCCGGTCGCGCGCTGATCCTGCGCTTGCCTGCTGCGTTCAAAGTCGAGCCACACCGCGGTACCACCCATTCATAGCCGTCTCAGCTGAATCGCAGTTCGGCTTTTCCAGGAGTGCGTTATGCACCGTAGGCACAGCTTTACCCGTTCGCTACTGGCTGTTCTGCTCGGCGGCACAGGCGCCGTTGTGATGTCTGCTGCTCATGCCGAGTTGCTGATTTCGGAATACGTCGAAGGAAGCGGCAACAGCAAGGCGTTGGAGTTTTACAACGCCGGCAGCGCGCCGCTGTCCCTCGCAGGCTATGCGGTCGAGTTCTATTTCAACGGTGCCACCAGCAGTGGGCGCAGCATCCCATTAAGTGGCGAGGTGGCGGTCGGTGCGGTGCATGTTCTAGCGAGCGGTTTGGCAGATCCAGTCCTGCTCGCCAAGGCCAACCAGCGCAGCGAAGGCAGCTGGTACAACGGCGACGACGCCATAGTGCTGCGCGGGCCGGACGGCCAGGTTGTGGATAGCTTCGGTCAGCTCGGCGTCGATCCCGGCGCGGCCTGGGGCGCGGGCGACAGTCAGACCCAGGATCGCACACTGGTGCGCAAGAATGCGGTCAGCAGCGGCGATCGCGAGCCAACGGACGCCTTCGAGCCTGCTACCGAGTGGTTGGGCTATCCGCTGAATACCTTCAGCGAACTTGGTCGTTATGGCGAAGGCGAGGCCGGCGGTGGGGATGCCGGGGTGCGCCGCATCCACGAGGTGCAGGGCGCTGGTGCGAGCAGCGGCTTGGTCGGGCAGACTGTGACGGTCGAAGGCATAGTGACCGCTAGCATGCGGGGTGCGGACGAGCTGAAAGGCTTTTTCGTGCAGTCGGCCGATAGCGAGGTCGATGGCGATGAGCTGACGTCCGAGGGGCTGTTTGTGTATGACGGCGGCGTAGGCGTCGAGGTGCGCGCTGGCGACCGTGTGCGGGTACGCGGCATGGTCACCGAGTTCAACGGCTTGACCGAATTGACCGGCGCCTTGCAGGTTGTGGTGCTCGCCCAGGGCCAGCCGTTGCCGGTGGCGCAGCAGGTGCGGCTGCCGCTGGCCGCAAGGGACGCACTGGAGCGCTATGAAGGCATGCGCGTAGAGCTGCCGCAGACCTTGACCGTGAGCGAGGTATACAACCTTGGCCGCTATGGCGAGTTGCTGCTGTCATCGGGCGGGCGTTTGTGGATACCCACCAACCTTGTGCAGCCGGGCGAGCAGGCGCAAGCATTGCAGGCACGTAACGACCTCAACCAGATCATCCTCGACGATGGCCGCAGCGGGCAGAACCCGGACCCGGTCCGCTATCCGGCGCCGGAATTGAGTGCGTACAACAGCGTGCGGGTCGGCGATCAGGCTGAACGGATCCAGGGCGTGATGCATTACACGGCCGGCAGCTATCGTGTGCATCCGCTGAATCAGCCGGAATTCGCCGCGGGCAACCCGCGCGAGGACGGCGTGCGAGGCATTGAAGGGCGTTTGCGGGTCGCTAGCTTCAACGTGCTGAATTATTTCAATGGCGACGGCAACGGCGGCGGCTTTCCCACATCCCGCGGTGCCAATAGCGTCGAAGAGTTCCAGCGTCAGCGGGCCAAGATCATCGCGGCCATCATGGCTACCGATGCCCATGTCGTCGGTCTGATGGAGATCGAAAACGATGGTTATGGCGAAGACAGCGCCGTCGCCGATCTGGTCGATGGGCTTAATGCCGCGTCGCCGCACGGGAAGCGCTATGCCTTCGTCAAGCCCGAGCAGGAGCGGCTCGGTAGCGACGAAATTGCCGTCGGCATCATCTATCGCCAGGACCGCATCCGCGCGCACAAGGCGGCCGTCGTACTGGACAGTTCGGTCGATCCGCGTTTCGACGACAGCAGGAATCGGCCAGCACTGGCGCAGACGTTCCGCGAGCGCTTCAGCGGCAAGCGCTTGACGGTGGCGGTGAATCACCTGAAATCGAAAGGTTCGAGTTGTGACGACCTTGGCGACCGCGACACGGGTGACGGTCAGGGCAACTGCAACCTGACGCGTGCGCTGGCGGCTGAGGCGCTGGTGAACTGGCTGGCGAGCGACCCGACCCGCGGGCGCGACCCCGATGTGCTGATCATCGGCGACCTCAACGCCTACGCCCAAGAAGATCCGATTCGCCTGATACGCGCGGCCGGCTATACCGATTTGCTGGCGCGATTCGTTGGCGACAGCGCCTATTCATACGTGTTTTCCGGCCAGTCCGGCTATCTCGATCACGCCTTGGCCAGTGCCAGCCTGCTGCCTCAGGTACGCAGCGCTGGCGAATGGCATATCAATGCCGACGAGCCGCGGGTGCTGGATTACAACCTGGAGTTCAAGACCGAGCGGCAGCGCTCGCTGTTGTACAGCGCCGATCCTTATCGGGCGTCGGATCACGATCCGCTGGTGATCGGTATCGACTTGCGTTGATGCTCGACTGCGTTGGCTCCGTTGCAGCCAACGCAGTGCTTTCGAGCGAGGTCATTGCCTGGCGGCGATGTCTTAGTGGTGCTCGCGGGTCGCGCGGAACTTCACGTCCGGCCAGCGTTCTTCCATCAGCGCAAGATTGACTCGGGTCGGCGCCAGGTAAGTCAGGTGGCCGCCGCCGTCCAGGGCGAGGTTTTCCACGGCCTTGTTGGCGAATTCCTCGAGCTTCTTCTTGTCGGGGCATTCGATCCAGCGCGCCGACCAGACAGTGATCGGCTCGTAGGCGCATTCGACCTTGTATTCTTCCTTCAGACGGCTGGCGACCACGTCGAACTGCAGTACGCCGACCGCGCCGAGGATGATGTCGTTGCTGCGCTCGGGGAAGAACACCTGGGTAGCGCCTTCTTCGGCCAGCTGTTGCAGGCCCTGGCGCAGTTGCTTGGATTTCAGCGGGTCTTTCAGACGCACGCGGCGGAACAGCTCCGGAGCGAAGTGCGGGATACCGGTAAAGCCCAGAGCTTCACCTTCGGTGAAGGTGTCGCCGATCTGGATGGTGCCGTGGTTGTGCAGGCCGATGATGTCGCCGGCATAGGCTTCTTCGAGCATCTCGCGCTCGCTGGAGAAGAAGGTCAGGGCGTCGCCGATGCGCACGTCCTTGCCGGTGCGCACGTGGCGCATCTTCATGCCCTTTTCGTACTTGCCCGAGCAGATGCGCATAAAGGCGATGCGGTCGCGGTGCTTGGGGTCCATGTTCGCCTGAATCTTGAACACGAAGCCGCTGAATTTCTCTTCCACCGGCTCCACGGTGCGCTCGTTGGCAACGCGCGCCAGCGGCCGGGGTGCCCAGTCGACCACGGCGTCGAGCACATGATCGACGCCGAAGTTGCCCAGGGCGGTACCGAAGAACACTGGGGTCAGCTTGCCCTCGAGGAACTCCTGTTGATCGAACTCGTGGCAAGCGCCTTGCACCAGTTCCAGCTGCTCGATAAAGCGCTCGTACTCGTCGCCGAGATGGGCGCGGGCTTCGTCGGAGTCGAGTTTTTCGATGATTTTCACATCGGTGCGCTCATGACCATGGCCGGCGGTGTAGACGATGATGTAGTCGTCGGCCAGATGGTAGACACCCTTGAAGTCGCGGTAGCAACCGATCGGCCAGGTGATAGGCGCGGCCTTGATCTTCAGCACCGCTTCGATCTCGTCGAGCAACTCAATGGGGTCGCGGATATCGCGGTCGAGCTTGTTGACGAAGCTGACGATGGGCGTATCGCGCAGCCGGCACACGTCCATCAGGGCGATGGTGCGCGGCTCGACGCCTTTACCGCCGTCGAGCACCATCAGCGCCGAGTCCACCGCGGTCAGAGTGCGGTAGGTGTCCTCGGAGAAGTCTTCGTGGCCGGGGGTGTCGAGCAGGTTGATCATGTGCTCGCGGTAGGGGAACTGCATCACCGAGGTGGTAATGGAGATACCGCGCTGCTTTTCCATCTCCATCCAGTCGGAAGTGGCATGGCGGTCGGATTTGCGCGACTTCACCGTACCGGCCACGGCAATCGCCTTGCCCATCAGCAACAGCTTTTCGGTGATGGTGGTCTTACCCGCATCGGGGTGGGAAATAATGGCGAAAGTGCGGCGCTTGGCGACTTCGGCGGCCTGAGTGGTCATGGGTACGTGCCTGCAGGAATCGGGTCGGAGGGGAGGCGAGCTCCCGCAAAAGGGCGCGATTATAGCTGGAATTCGTATGCGGCAGGCGCCTGCCGTCCGTTGACCTAGTGAAGGGCGTGCCGTGGCGGTGGGAAGGTCGTCGCGCGCCAGCGGCTCGGCGAACCCCTGGCGCGTGAACTCGGGCTTTACAACGTTTTCAGGTACTCCAGCAGGGCACGTTTGTCGGCGGCCGGCAGCGTGGTGCCGAACTCATGACCGCAACGACTATTGCCCGAATTGCGCGCGCTGCAGTCGGTGGTGGTGAGGCGGTAATCGCCGAATTTGCTCTGCTCGACGGCCAGGCCTACGGCCTCGATATCGTAGGCCGGGCCGACCTTGAACGAGGCGACCCGTTCGGAGGCCGGTTTCAGCAGCTCCGCCAGGGTCGGCACCGAACCGTTGTGCAGATAGGGTGCTGCGGCCCAGATGCCTTGCAGTACGCGGGCCTCGTAAGGGAAATCGCCGCTCGGTTTGATCGCCGTCGGGCGGAAGGCGCCGCTCAGCGGGGCGGTGGTCGGCACATAGAGGACATTGGTGGTGGTGATGGTCTCTTTGCCGAGGAACTCGCGCGCATAGTGCTGCAGAATCGAACCCACCACCGCGGTGCCCAGTACATTGAAGGCGGTGTCGGTGGGCTTGAGGGCTTTTTCCAGGAAGGGGATTTTCGCGCCGTTGAGCACGCCGGTATCCACCGTCCATTGCAGGATGTCGTGCTCGCGCGAATCGGTGCCGACGTCCTGCACCGGGGTGGCCCAGGTTTCGTGGGTCAGCGAGCGGAAGGCGCCGCGCTTGATGCCATGGCAGTCGGCGCAGCCGCCTTGCGCTTCGGGCAGGTTGTAGAGGGTTTCGCCCTGCTTGGCCAGGGCCTGGTCGACCGGCCATGGCCATTTCGGCGGGCCGATTTTAGCGATGTTCTTTTCTTGGGCGGCGAGCCCGGAGAAGTTCGCCGAGTTGTTCGACAGATAGTCGATCTTCAATAGGTCCTTGGGGTCCTTCTTCGGATGGAACACCGCGAAGACGCCGTACACCTCGCCGAGGTTGCGGGCCAGGCCGAGCAGGTCGTTACCGTTGTCGGCGAAGCCGGGCCACTGGGTCTTATCCTGCCGGTAGGCGTTCCACAGGAAGGGGTAGCGCACCGGCGCCACGGCTTCCTGGATGTTTTCCGGAATCATATAAGAGGGCGGCGGGCCGATATCCAGGCCGGTCAGGCGGTTGAAGATCATCGATACCGCATCCAGGCGCGCCGGCCCCCAAGGTTCTTTCGGCAATGCCCGCGAAATCAGCGTGTGGTAGCGCTGATACCAATCCTCGACGGCCAGGCGCAGTTCGGCCTTGTGCGCGGGCGAGGAGACGCTGCCGAGTACCGAGGCGGCGAAGGCGTCGAATACCGCCTGGTCGGCTAGCACCCGGCCCATGGCGGTATCGAGATCGGCG
>CAMPJN010000113.1 GCA_946886875.1 uncultured Pseudomonas sp. | reverse complement strand
TCCCGGTTGAGTAAAAACTGGATCAAGGACGACCTCCAGGCACTTTATTGTTCTCGTATCAGGCTTTGGCAAAACGATATGCAGGTGAGTGCGGCGTTTTGACACGGCTTGGCATGAGGCAAATCTAGAGTTTTCTGACTTTAGGGTCAACAAATATTTGACTCTGTGGTCAGGTGTTTGTCATGCGATTCGGTTATGAGCGCAAAAAATCGCCCCGGGGCCTGATTAACGCTAGCCGGTTTTGTGCCAGGTACGGCTTGGGTTGAAGTAGAGAAGGGAGGCGGTGACGAACGAAACCAGAGGCTTGATCGAGTGGCGATGGCGGGGTGGATAAGATCGGCAAGACTCAAGCGCTAGCCTTGCTGCAATTTGGCCGCTCGAACCTTGATGACGAACGCTGCTTTTCGCCACGAAAAGCAGCGCTCTGCCAGCCTTGGCTGGGTAACGCCCTGTGTTACACTCGCGCCCAGCATTTACCCGCCCACGCCAACTCTGGCAGGGGCTTCAATGATCAGCACCGCTTGTTGTACCAGGTCAGATCGAGCCTAAGGATTATCATGACGTTCAAGGCGCCGGATAGCCTCGCCGAACAGATCGCCCATCACTTGGCAGAACGCATCATTCGTGGTGAGTTGAAGGCCGGTGAACGGATTCAGGAACAGAAGGTCACCCAGGCGCTTAACGTCAGCCGCGGTTCGGTGCGCGAGGCTTTGCTGACTCTCGAACGCCGCCATTTGATCGTGATCTCGCCACGCCGTGGTGCGCAGGTCGCCGAACTTACCCCGCATAAGGTCAAAAGCCTGTATGCCCTGGTGATCGAGCTATACATCCTGCTGGGGCAGGCGGTTGTCGATAACTGGCGTTTGGAAAGCGATCTGGCGCCGCTTCTGGCGATCCAGCTGCGTCTGCGCGAGAGTATGGAACGCGAGGATATAGTCGCCTTTGTCGAGCAGAGTTTCGACTGCATGCGCGCCGCCTTTCCGTTTGCTGACAATCCCTATTTGCAGGAAACCGTGGAGAACCTGCTGCCGGCCATCAGCCGTACCTATTACTTGGCGTTGGAGCGTCGTAAAAGCGAGATGGGACATTTTCTCGAAACTTTTGCCGCGTTACTGCAGGCGATCTTCGCGCGAGATCATCAGCTGCTGCGCCGGATACTGCTCGGCTACAGCGAGCGCAATTGCCAGCTGGTGCTGGCGGCATTGGCCGGGCGCTAAGGTGACTTTACATGCGGCTTAAATGCATCAAGCTGGCGGGCTTCAAGTCCTTCGTCGACCCGACTACGGTTACCTTTCCGAGCAATATGGCGGCGGTGGTCGGGCCCAATGGTTGCGGCAAGTCGAACATCATCGACGCCGTGCGCTGGGTGATGGGCGAGAGTTCGGCGAAGAACCTGCGCGGCGAGTCGATGACCGATGTCATCTTCAACGGCTCCAACACCCGCAAACCGGTGACCCAGGCCAGTATCGAACTGATCTTCGACAACTCCGACGGCACCCTGACCGGCGAATATGCCGGCTACAACGAGATATCCATCCGTCGCCGGGTTACCCGCGACGCGCAGAACACCTATTTCCTCAATGGCACCAAATGCCGTCGCCGCGATATCACCGATATCTTCCTCGGCACCGGCCTGGGCCCGCGCAGCTACTCGATCATCGAGCAGGGCATGATCAGCCAGATCATCGAGGCCCGGCCCGAGGACCTGCGCGTGTACCTGGAGGAAGCCGCCGGCATCTCCAAGTACAAGGAGCGCCGCCGCGAGACCGAGAACCGCATCCGCCGCACCCACGAGAACCTGGCGCGCCTGACCGACCTGCGCGAGGAGCTGGAGCGCCAACTGGAGCGCCTGCACCGCCAGGCCCAATCCGCCGAGAAGTATCAGCAGTACAAGGCCGAAGAACGTCAGCTCAAGGCCCAGCTCACCGCCCTGCGCTGGCAGGCGCTGAACGAACAGGTCGGCCAGCGCGAAGCGGTGATCGGCAACCAGGAAATCAGTTTCGAGGCGCTGGTCGCCGAGCAGCGCAACGCCGACGCCAGTATCGAACGCCTGCGCGACGGCCATCATGAACTGTCCGAGCGCTTCAATCTGGTGCAGGGCCGTTTCTATTCCGTCGGCGGCGATATCGCCCGGGTCGAGCAGAGCATCCAGCACGGCCAGCAGCGCCTGCGCCAGTTGCAGGACGACCTGCGTGAGTCGGAGCGCGCCCGACTGGAAACCGAATCGCACCTGGGCCACGACCGCACCTTGTTGGCCACCCTTGGTGAAGAGCTGGCGATGCTCGAACCCGAGCAGGAACTGACCGCCGCGGCGGCGGAAGAAGCCGCCGCCGCGCTGGAAGAGTCGGAAACCGCGATGCACGGCTGGCAGGAGCAATGGGACGGCTTCAACCAGCACAGCGCCGAGCCGCGACGCCAGGCCGAAGTGCAGCAATCGCGGATTCAACAGCTGGAACAAAGCCTGGAACGTTTGGCCGAGCGCCAGCGGCGCCTCAGCGAAGAATCGCAACAACTGGCTGCCGACCCTGAAGACGCGGCGATACTCGAACTGAGCGAGCAGATCGCCGCCAGTGAGCTTAGCCTGGAAGACCTGCAGCTAGCCGAGGAACAGCAGGCCGAGCGTTTGCAGCAGTTGCGTAACGAGCTGCAGCAGGCCAGCCAGGCCCAGCAGCAGGCGCAGGGCGAACTGCAGCGCCTGAACGGCCGACTGGCCTCGCTGGAAGCTTTGCAGCAAGCGGCGCTCGACCCTGGCAAAGGTGCCGGCGATTGGTTGCGCGAGCAACGGCTCAACGAGCGCCCGCGCCTGGCCGAAGGCCTGCGAGTTGAAGCGGGCTGGGAGCTGGCGGTGGAAACCGTACTCGGCGCCGACCTGCAAGCGGTATTGCTCGACGATAGTGCTTTTCAAAATCTCGGTGACCTGGACTTCGCCGGCTTGAGTCAGGGCGATCTACGCCTGGTCAGCCCGTCTAGAGGCGGCGCGCGGGTCGTCGGCAGCTTGCTGGATAAAGTCGATGCCGGTGTCGACCTGGCGCCCTGGTTGGCCAAGGTCAAGCCGGTGGAATCGTTGGACGATGCCCTGGCCGGCCGCGCAGCGTTGGCCGATGGCGAAAGCCTGATCAGTCGCGACGGTTACTGGGTCGGTCGGCATTTTCTCCGCGTGCGCCGTGCCAGCGAGGCTGAAAGCGGTGTACTCGCGCGCGGCCAGGAGCTGGAGCGCCTGGGCCTGGAATGTGAGGAGCGCGAAGCGGCGCTGGCGCTGCTCGATGAGCGCTTGCTGGCGCTGCGCGAGAGCCAGCGGCAGCAGGAAGAACTGCGCGAGCAGCAACGCCGCGAGTTGCAGGATCGAGCCCGCACTTTAGGCGAATTGAAAGCGCAGCTGTCTGCCGGTCAGGCCAAGGTCGAGCAGCTGACGTTACGTCGTCGCCGCCTCGACAGCGAACTCTCGGAACTGACCGAACAGCGCGAAATCGAGCATGAGCAACTGGGTGAATCGCGCCTGCAATTACAGGACGCCCTGGATGCCATGGCCATCGACAACGAACGGCGCGAAACCCTGCTGGCCAGCCGCGACGCCCTGCGCGAACGCCTCGATCGGGTGCGCCAGGAGGCCCGTCAGCACAAGGACCATGCCCATCAACTCGCCGTGCGCATGGGCTCGTTGAAGGCGCAGTACGATTCCACCCGCCAGGCCCTGGAACGCCTGGAACTGCAAGCCGAACGCCTGCACGAGAAGCGCGAGCAGCTCAACTTGAACCTGGAGGAGGGTGAGGCGCCGCTGGAAGAGCTGCGCCTGAAACTCGAGGAGTTGCTCGATAAGCGTATGGGCGTCGAAGAAGAACTTAAGCTGGCGCGCCTGGCCCTGGAAGATGCCGACCGCGAGCTACGCGATGCGGAAAAACGCCGGACCCAGGCCGAGCAACAATCGCAGTTGCTGCGTGGTCAGCTGGAACAGCAGCGGATG
The DNA here is from genome assembly GCA_946886875.1 of uncultured Pseudomonas sp. The sequence continues at coordinate 6,144 of CAMPJN010000113.1, read as the reverse complement.
GATTGGCAATCGCTGACCGTGCGGCGCAAAGCCCTGCAGGATCAACTGCTCGAAGACAACTACGACTTGCACGGCGTGCTCGCGACCCTGCCGGAAGACGCCAGCGAAAGCGCCTGGGAGGAGGAGTTGGAGCGTCTCTCGGGCCGTATCCAGCGGCTCGGGCCGATCAACCTCGCGGCCATCGACGAGTACCAGCAGCAAGCCGAACGCAAGCGCTACCTGGACGCGCAGAACGCCGACCTGGTGGAAGCCCTGGATACCCTGGAAAACGTCATCCGCAAGATCGACAAGGAAACCCGCAATCGTTTCAAGGAAACCTTCGATCAGATCAACGGTGGTTTGCAGGCGCTATTTCCCAAAGTTTTCGGCGGCGGCAACGCTTATTTGGAACTCACCGGCGAAGATTTACTCGATACCGGGGTAACTATTATGGCGCGGCCGCCGGGTAAGAAGAACAGCACCATTCATTTGCTTTCCGGTGGGGAAAAGGCGTTGACCGCCTTGGCCCTGGTATTTGCGATATTCCAGCTCAATCCGGCGCCGTTCTGCATGCTCGACGAAGTGGACGCGCCACTGGACGACGCTAACGTCGGCCGTTATGCGCGCCTGGTAAAAGAGATGTCGGAGAAAGTGCAATTCATCTATATCACCCACAACAAAATCGCCATGGAAATGGCCGATCAACTGATGGGGGTCACCATGCATGAGCCGGGCTGTTCACGCCTGGTCGCGGTCGATGTGGAGGAAGCATTGGCAATGGTCGAGAGCTAAAACGAGCGGCTGTGTAAACTTGCCTTTCGTCGTGCTAGCTTATTGCCCAGTATTTTTAACCATACGCCTGCGGAAACAGTGAGGCGTGACGTTACAGCACTAGCGAAGCAAGGGCAGGATGCCCTTAGTTCATACAATATTTTATTAGGGGTTTAGGTATTTCATGGAATTCGGTCTGCGCGAGTGGCTGATCGTCATCGGCATTATTGTGATTGCGGGCATCCTTTTCGATGGCTGGCGACGTATGCGCGGTGGCAAGGGTAAGCTCAAGTTCAAGCTTGATCGCAGTTTTGCCAATATCCCGGACGATGGCAGCGATCCTGATCTGTTGAGCCCGCCACGGGTTATCAACCGTAATCACGAGCCTTCCCTGGATGAGGAGGACCTGCCATCGATGAGCGCCCGCGAGTTGAATCGTCGACGGACGGGTGAGCCACAGCAGGGCGATTTGAACCTGGGCTCGGACGAGCCGGTTCCCACCTTGCTCAATCCGGTGGACGAGGGCGGCGATACCGCTGTAAGCGCCAGCCAGCCAGCAGCCAAAGCCTTGCCGCCAGTGGAAGAAGTGCTGGTGATCAATGTGATCGCCCGTGAAAGCGACGGCTTCAAAGGGCCGGCGCTGTTGCAGAATATTCTGGAAAGCGGCCTGCGTTTCGGCGAAATGGATATCTTCCATCGCCACGAGAGTATGGCCGGCAACGGCGAAGTGCTGTTTTCCATGGCCAACGCACTCAAGCCAGGCACCTTCGACCTGGACGATATCGAAGGCTTCAGTACTCGCGCGGTTAGCTTCTTCCTCGGTTTGCCCGGCCCGCGTCATCCCAAGCAAGCCTTCGATGTGATGGTGGCTGCGGCGCGCAAGCTGGCTCATGAGTTGAACGGCGAGCTGAAGGACGACCAGCGCAGCGTGATGACCGCGCAAACCATTGAGCATTACCGTCAGCGCATCGTCGAGTACGAGCGCAAGCAGCTGACCAATAAGCGCTGATCCAGGCAGGGGGGCGTCAAATTGCGCCCCCTTAGCATTTACCCCTCGATCCGCCCGGATGAGGGAGGGAAGAGCAGCTGCGGCTGCTCTTTTCGTTTTCGAGAAGCAGAACCATGACCGACGCCCAGACCGCCGCCGAACGTATCGCGCAACTACGCAGCGAAATCGACCAACATAACTACCGCTACTACGTCCTCGACGAGCCCAATGTGCCGGACGCAGAGTACGATCGCCTGTTCAACGAGCTGAAGGCCCTGGAGGCCGAGCATCCCGAACTGGTCACCGCCGAATCACCGACCCAGCGTGTCGGCGGCGCGGCGCTGGCGGCATTCGGCCAGGTGCGTCATGAAGTGCCGATGCTCAGCCTCGGTAACGCCTTCGCGGAGCAGGATCTGCTGGATTTCGACCGCCGCGTGCGCGAAGGCCTGGACCTGCCTGCCGGCGACCTGTTCGGCGCTGGCGCTGCAGTGGAGTACAGCTGCGAACCCAAGCTCGATGGCCTGGCTGTCAGCCTGCTTTATGAGAATGGTCACTTGGTGCGCGGCGCCACTCGCGGCGATGGCAGCACCGGCGAGGACATCAGCGCCAACGTGCGCACCATCCGCAATATCCCGCTGAAACTGCATGGCGAGGGTTGGCCGCCAGTGCTGGAAGTGCGCGGCGAAATCTTTATGCCCAAGGCCGGCTTCGAAGCGCTCAACGCACGGCAGCTGGCAGCCGGCGGCAAACCCTTCGCCAATCCGCGCAACGCCGCGGCCGGCAGCCTGCGCCAGCTCGACCCGCGGATCACCGCCAATCGCCCGCTGGAGCTGTGCGCCTATGGCGTCGGGCGAAGCGACGGCGAGTTGCCGAAGACCCACTTCGATCTGCTGCAGGCTCTGAAACGTTGGGGGCTGCCGATCAGCCGCGAGCTGAAAATCGCCAATGGCGTCGAAGAATGTCGGGATTACTACCGCGATATTGGCGAGCGCCGCGACGCGCTGGCCTATGAGATCGATGGTGTGGTGTTCAAGGTCAACGATATTGGCCAGCAGCGCGAGCTGGGTTTCCGGGCCCGCGAGCCACGCTGGGCCATTGCCCATAAATTTCCGGCGCGGGAAGAAATTACCGAACTGCTCGGCGTCGAGTTTCAGGTCGGCCGTACCGGCGCCATCACCCCGGTGGCGCGGTTGAAACCGGTGCAGGTGGCCGGCGTTACCGTATCCAACGCCACGCTACACAATATGGACGAGGTGGCGCGCCTCGGCGTGATGATCGGCGACAGCGTGATAGTGCGCCGCGCCGGCGATGTGATCCCGCAAGTTCTAGGCGTGATCGCCGAACGCCGTCCGGTCGATGCGGTTCCCGTGCAGGTGCCGGAGCAGTGCCCGGTATGTGGCTCGGCGGTGGAACGCACGCAGTTGATCAAACGCAGCAAAGGCAAGGAGTCTATCAGCGAAGGCTCGATCTACCGCTGTGTCGGTCGCCTGGCCTGTCAGGCTCAGCTCAAGCAGGCGATCATTCATTTCGTCTCGCGTCGCGCCATGGATATCGATGGCCTCGGCGACAAGATAGTCGAGCAACTGGTGGATAAGGGGCTGGTCGGCTCGCCGGCCGATCTATATACCCTGACCTTCGAGCAGGTGGTGGAATTGGAAGGTTTCGCCGAACTGTCGACGAAGAATCTGCTGGCCTCCATCGAAGCGAGCAGAAAACCGCCCTTGGCGCGTTTCATCTTCGCCCTCGGCATTCCCGATGTCGGCGAAGAGACCGCCAAATTACTGGCCCGGGCGCTCGGCTCGCTGGAGCGCATCGGCCGGGCGTTGCCTGAAGTGCTGATCTACCTGCCGGACGTCGGCCTGGAAGTGGCTCACGAGATCCATAGCTTCTTCGAGGACCAGCACAATCGCACGGTAATCGCCCAATTGCGTGAGCGCGGTGTCGAGTTGCAGGAGGAGGGCGAAGTGCATGCCGAGTTCGCCGCCTGCGCGACCTTCGCCGGCTTTATCGATAAGTTGAACATCGTCGGCATCGCCAGCACTGGGGCGAAGAACCTGGCCGAAAAGGTCGGTGACCTCGATGGGCTGATCGCCCTCAGTCAGGACTGGCTCGAATTGAGCGTAATGAAGGGCCTCAACGAAAAAGCCAAACAGGCCCTGCGCGAGTTTTTCGCCGATGCCGACAACGTTGCCCTGGCCCGGGCTATCGATGCGCAGTTACGTGAATTCGGTATGCACTGGCACAGCGAGCGCAAGTCGGTCGAAGGCCTGCCATTGGCCGGGCAAACCTGGGTGCTGACCGGCAGTCTGGAGGTGATGAGCCGCGATCAAGCCAAGGACAAGCTGGAGGGGCTGGGGGCCAAGGTGGCGGGTTCCGTTTCGGCGAAGACCAGCTGCGTGGTCGCCGGGCCAGGCGCTGGCTCCAAATTGACCAAGGCCAATGAGCTGGGGCTCCGGGTGTTGGATGAGGGTGAGTTCGTGAAGGTGCTGGAAGGCTTCGGTATCGAGCTTTGATGCTGGCGGGTCAGTCAGTTGGCCCGCCGAACCGCTGTATCAGTTGATCGCGTCGCTCAGGGCTTTCGCCGGAACATACTTGACCACTTTCTTCGCGGCGATTTCGATGGCCTTGCCAGTCTGCGGGTTGCGGCCGGTGCGCGCCGGGCGCTCGCTGACTTTCAGCTTGCCGATACCGGGCAGAGTGATTTCCTCACCGTTTTCCAAGGCGTCGCTGACGATCTCGCTGAGCTGTTCGAGCACGGCGCGAATGGTACTTTTCGGCGAGTCGGTGGCTTCGGCGATATCGCTGATCAGTTGGTCTTTGGTCATGGCCATGCTGTTACTCCTTGGGGGTTGAGGGGGCAATGAAAAAACGCCCCGCGCAGGTTACTGCGATTTGCCGTGGCCGGCATTACATCCTTGCGACCTATTGATCCCGGAATAAATCAGCTGCATCGAGCCGCTCTGGGACGGCGCTGCCGCAATGGCGGTCAAACAGCGCTAAGTGGTTGTAAGTTCAAAACAAGCCGGTACAATGGCGCGGCTCGCAGCAACAAGGCGAGCTGCGTTATGGTGGCCCTGCCGGTCCCCCCGCAACGATCAGCCGTGAACCCGGTCAGGCCTGGAAGGGAGCAGCCGCAGCGGTGACATTGTGTGCCGGGGTGTGGCTGGTGGGGTCGCCTCCATCTCTTGGCCCGTTCGGGCTGTTTTGCAAATACCAAACGAATCGATCCGAGCGCCAGGCGCGATGCTTTGTTGCCTGTGGCGGAACTGCGGGCAACAAAAAAGCCCCGCGCCAGGTCGACTGAAGCGGGGCTTTTTTGGTGTTTTTCAGCTCAGCTCGTAGCTGAGCACGCTGTCCTGTTCTTTCAACGCTTTGCGCATGTCTGCCGGAATATTGCCGGCGCGCAGGGCCAGTTCCAGGCGAATATTTTCCAGGCTTTGGGCGAAGGATTCGGCATCCTGCTGGGCGGTGCTGATCACGCGGCTGTAGGCGGTGGTGTCACTGGCGTCGAGTAGCGCCAATACGATACCGCCGTCGGGGCGCGGCGAGCTGAAGGTGACACGTAGAGGGGCGAATAAGGCTTCGGCGAGTTGTCGATTTCTGCTTTCCATGACCGTACTCCATCCTGAGGGTGATCAGGTTCGACCCCTATTGCGCTCTTAAGTTCGATCGGTTTGGCGACCAGTGCTCGCGCAGCGGTAAAGGGCTGCGCGATGGCGCTGTGACTTCAGGCCTTGAGCGACTGGCGTGCGCGCTCAATAACCTGGGGCAGGCATTCGCTGCTGTACTGGTCGGGATACAGGCGCTGGGTGTGTTTGGCCACGCCGGTCTGGTCGACGATGGTGAAACTGAAATTGCCTTTTCGGGTCGCCATGATATGGCAGGCGAAGGGCGCGAAGGCGTTGGAGAGGATGCGCATGGCGTCCTGGATTTGATGTTGTGTATGCATTTTCGGTGTTCCTAAAACAGCAGGCGCGTCATTGCGCTATATGAAGCTCCAAGCACTCGAGTTTGCTCGAGGGGATTAGCTAGTGGGAGCCGGACTTCACGCGAAAGTTCCGAGTATTTTCGGTCGTTTAGCGAGGTCGGTACGTCGGAGGCGGGCTTGGGTCGTCGCTTGCGCGAGACGGCCAGATCAGTCAGCAGGGTGGGGTCGGGGTAAAGCGTCACAGCAACGGACCTGGGGTCGGATGCGGGCTTTAACAGAAACCATCGAGGAGGCGCGAGGCCGAATTGACTTACAGCTTGGTACGAACGGCGGCGATGATAGCGCTTCGGTTGAGTTTTAGCCAGCGTAATCGACGGCTGGGCTCATATCCCACGCTAATCGGTACACCGGATGCAATTTAGGCGGTGCTCCGCTAGGATTAGCCCACTTTTGCTTTTCTCTCGTGACGGTTTTCAAT
>CAMPJN010000112.1 GCA_946886875.1 uncultured Pseudomonas sp. | reverse complement strand
CGCCTGCATAACGGCGCCGATATCGCCATCGGCCCCGGCAAGGCCGACCTGCTCGACGCCATCGTCCGCGAGGGCTCGATCAGCGCCGCCGCGCGCAGCCTGGGTATGTCCTACAGGCGCGCCTGGCTATTGGTCGAGACCATGAACCGCAGCTTCAAGGAACCTTTGGTCACCACCCTGGCCGGCGGCAAGCACGGCGGCGGCACCCAATTGACCGCCATGGGCGAACAGGTGCTACAGCGCTACCGGCAACTCTGCGCGCAAGCCCTGGCCGCGGTGCAGGACGACTTCGATGAGCTCGGCGATTTGCTCGCACCTCCTGCGCCGTCGAGTCCCTGACAAGCCGTTTTCAACAGCCTGCTGAGGCTCCAGATGCATAGCCAGTTTTTGCTGGACGGCATTTCGCTATATATGGAAGGATATAGCGCCTGGCCAAGGAGCCCGCCTGATAATGTTCGCTCTAGCTAAACCGCTGCGTGCTTTGCTGTTGATGTTCAGCCTGGTTCCGGCCATCTCCATGGCGGAAACCGCGAACATTGCCGCGGCCTCGAATATGCAGTTCGCCCTTGAGGAAATCGCCGCGCGCTTCCGCGAGGACAGCGGCCATGCGCCGCGTTTGGTATTTGGTTCGAGCGGCAATCTCTACCGGCAGATCAGTCAGGGCGCGCCTTTCCAGTTGTTCCTCAGTGCCGATGAAGCCTACGTGCGGCAATTGACCGCCGCGGGTAAAACCCGCGACGAGGGTGTGCTCTACGGGCTTGGACGCATTGCTTTGATGGCGCCCAAGGGCTCGTCTTTGACCAGCGCTGGCGAACTCGACGGCTTGAAAGCCGCGTTGGCGGCGGGGCGGGTCAACAAGTTCGCCATCGCCAACCCGGAGCATGCGCCCTATGGCCGTGCAGCCGAACAAGCCCTGCGTCACGCCGGTGTGTGGGATGCGCTGCAGGGCAAGCTGGTGCTCGGCGAGAACATCGCCCAGGCGGCGCAGTTCGCCACCTCGGGCAATGCCCAGGGCGGCATGGTCGCCTACTCCCTGGCGCTGGCGCCGGGCGTGGCCGAGCGTGGCGAGTTCGTGCTGATCCCTGCGAGCTGGCATCAGCCGCTGCGTCAGCGCATGGTTCTGCTCAAGGGCGCCAACGCCAGTGCCCAGGCGTTTTATCAGTACCTGCAACAGCCAGCCGCGCGCTCGATCATGACCAGGTACGGCTTCGATATGCCCGAGCCGCACTTATCTGAGCCGCAATAGGAGAGCACGCTGTGGATTGGCCCGCGCTACTGCTGTCCCTGGAGTTGGCCCTGTGCACCATGCTGATTCTGCTGCCCGTCGGCATCTGGGTCGGGCGCCAACTGGCCTGGAGCCAGTTTCGCGGCAAGAGCGCGGTCGAGGCGCTGTTGGCCCTGCCGCTGGTGCTGCCGCCGACCGTGCTGGGCTTCTACCTGCTGGTGGCGCTGGGCGCCAGCTCGCCGGTCGGCCAGGCCTACCAGGCGTTGTTCGGCGCACAGCTGACCTTTTCCTTCGGCGGCCTGCTGATCGCCTCGGTGTTGTTCAACCTGCCGTTCGCCATCCAGCCGATGCAGCGCGCCTTCGAGGCGATCCCGCGGGATGTGCGCGAGGCCGCGCGCTGTTGCGGCATGTCGCCGTGGCGGGTGCTGCGACGCATCGAGTTGCCATTGGCCTGGTCGGGCATCATCTCGGCATTGGTGCTGACCTTCGCCCATACCCTCGGCGAATTCGGCGTGGTGTTGATGGTTGGCGGCAGCATTCCCGGGGAAACCCGCACCATCGCCATCGCCATCTACGACCGGGTGCAGGCGTTCGACGACCATGCCGCCGGGGTGATGTCCGCGGTGTTGCTGTTGATTTCGCTGTGCGCCATCGGCCTGTCCTACTTCGCCACCGCGCGCCTGGCCCGGGGCTATCGACATGACTGAGGGCCTGCAGCTCGATTTGCAGCAAAGCGGCCCGATCCCGCTGCACGCACAGCTCAGCTGCGCGCCGGGTGAGGTGCTGGCATTGGTCGGGCCTTCGGGCAGCGGCAAGTCGACCTTGCTGCGCAGCATCGCCGGCCTCTACCAGCCGGGCGCCGGCAGCATCCGTTGCGGCGGCGAGACCTGGTTCGACAGCCAGCGCGGCATCGTCAAACCGACCATGAGCCGGCGTATCGGCATGGTATTCCAGCATTTCGCCCTGTTCCCCCACCTCAGTGCCCGACACAACGTCGCCGAGGCCCTGCGCGATTACCCCGAGGCCGAGCGCCTGGCGCGGGCCGAAGCCTGGCTGGAGCGGGTGCATCTGCATGGCCTGGGCGATCGCTTGCCCCATAGGCTGTCCGGCGGCCAGCAGCAGCGCGTTGCGGTGGCCCGCGCCCTGGCCCGGGAGCCCAAGGTGTTACTGCTCGACGAGCCGTTTTCCGCGGTGGATCGTGGCACCCGCGAGGCGCTCTACGGCGAACTCACCGAGTTGCGCGAAGAGCTGCGTATGCCGGTGCTGCTGGTCACCCATGACCTGGACGAGGCCACGCTGCTGGCCGACCGCATGTGCATTCTGTCGGCCGGCACCACCCTGCAAGCCGACACCCCGGATCGCCTGTTACAAGCACCGATGAGCGCCGAAGTCGCGCGCCTGCTGGGTATGCGCAACCTGTTCCGTGGTCGCCTCGCCGGGCATGCCGCCGACCACAGCCTGTTGGCCTGGGGCGGGCGCATCCTCAAGGTCCGCGCTCAGCCTCAGTTGGCGGTGGGGCAGGCGGTGGATTGGGCGATGCCGACCTCGGGTGTGCTGCTGATGCCGCTCAACGAACGGCCCGGTACTGCGCTGGATAATCGGGTGGCGGTGCGCATCGAACGCCTGCTCTCGCTCGGCGAGCAATTTCGCGTGACTCTGCTGGCCGGTGAGGACCGCCTGAGCATGAACGTGCCGCGCCATGTGGCGCAGCGCTACGGTTTGGCGGCCGGGCAGACGATCGAGGTGCGCCTGCGCGGTGAGACCATCCATTTGATGCCGGCCACTGGGCCTACTTGACGCGCCCCGCGCCACTCAGCAAACCCTGGCGCTGCAGGCCTGTGGCGATCTCGATAAAGGCCTGGGTGGCGGGCGACGCCTGCCGCTGATTGTGTACGGCGAGGCCGATACTGCGCGGCACCGGCGGGTTGAGCGGGCGCTGCACATACGCCGCCGGCCGGTCGCTATCGACTTCGGGCAGCGCCAACTCGGCGACTATGGTCACGCCATCGCCGCGTTCGACCATCCCCAGGGTGCTGATCAGCTGGGCACTGCGGTAACGGATTTTCGGCACCAGCTTGGCCGCCGCGAAAATCCGCTCGATCAATGCTGCCGAACCCGCCTGGGTCAGGATAAAGGGCGCGTCGCACAAGGCTTCGAGCTTGACGTCCGGCTGCTTGGCGAGCGGATCAGTCGAAGGTAATAGCGCCACCAACTGATCCTCGGCGATGGGAACGGTATCGAACCTGTCTTCGGGCAGTACCACAAAGCCGATATCCACCCGCCGATCCTGGAGCCACTGGATCACTTCCAGGTCCGCGCCTTCATCGATGCGCACCTCGATGCCCGGATACGCCTTGCGGTACTCCGCGAGAATCTTCGGTAACAGCCGTAGCGAGGAGGTGGGACCAAAAGACCCGATACGCAATGTGCCCCGTTTCAGGCCGCGCGCATCGGCGGCTTCCTGGCGCATGGTCTCGCCCAGGCCGAGAATTTCCCGCGCACGCAGCACCAGTTGGGCGCCGATATCGGTCAGTTCGATAGCCGCTTGATGGCGCTGAATCAGCCCCACGCCCATTTCCTGCTCCAGGGCTTTGATCGCGTGTGACACCGCCGACTGGCTGATGGACAAACGCATGGCCGCCGCGGTGAAGCCGCGCAGCTCAGCGACCAGGACGAAGATTTCCAGTTGAGTGAACGTCATGGGTTCTCCAGGTGCCTCATGAGTAATCGCTAATTTCTCTATGAGTAAGCATGAGCGTTAGCCTATGAGCAAGGCTTCAGCTCATAAATGCATAGGTATCAATAAATGCTCAGCACAGCGGTTATGGCGCCCGGCGTCAGCGGATATTCGGTGTATGCGAAGTTGCTGATGGTGTCGTTTATCTGGGGCGGTACCTTTGTCGCCGGCAGATATATCGCCATCGACATGGCTCCGCTGTTATCCGCCTGCCTGCGTTTTATCTTGGCGAGCGCCACCTTGATAGCGGTGTTGGCGATGCGCAGGGAGGTATTTATCGCGCTGACCGCCAGGCAGGTGCTTGCGGTGATCGCCTTGGGCTTCTTTGGCATTTTCGCCTACAACATTTTCTTCTTTTACGGCCTGCACTATATAAACGCCTCCCGCGCCTCCTTGATCGTGGCGCTCAACCCGGCGTTGATCGCGCTGGCGGCTTTTACCATCGGCAAAGAGCGGCTCGGCGCCGGCAACGTCATGGGCATAGGCGCCTGCATAGCCGGCGCCGCGACTGTGATCCTGAGCAAGGACGCCGCCGCCCTGCAGCCCGTGGCTCAGGCTTGGATCGGCGACGCGCTGATTCTTGGCTGCGTGCTGAGCTGGGTACTGTACAGCGTCTGTTCGAAGAACCTGGTCAGGCAGATCGGCCCGCTGCACACGGTCGCTTATTCGGTTATTGCCGGCACCCTGATGCTGTTCTGCGCCGCGCTGCTGCATGGCGATATCACCTGGGCGGCCATCGGCAATATTCAACAGAGCCAGCTAGTGAGCCTGCTTTATCTCGGGGTGATCGGCTCGGCCTTGGCTTACATCTGGTACTACGACGGCATCCAGAAAATCGGCGCGACCCGCTCCGGGGTGTTTATCGCGCTAAATCCGCTGTCGGCAGTAGTGCTCGGTTTGTTGTTGCTGGATGAAAGCCTGAGCCCACCGATGCTGCTGGGCGGCCTGCTGGTGATAAGCGGCATCTACTTCAGTAATAAACCTGCCGGTACAGCGAAGGTTGAGGTGTGACAACGCCTATGCGCACTGCTCGGCCTCGGTCAGCAACCAGTCACGGAATGCGGCGACTCGCGGTTTGCTTGCCGATGCCTTGGGGTAAACCAGCCAGTAGCTGAAGTCGTTGACCAGCTGTTGTGGGAAGGGTTTGACCAGACGGCCGGCGGCGATGTCGTCGGCGGCCAGGAACATCCGGCCCATCGCCACGCCACGGCCGTCGATCGCCGCCTGCAATACCAGGGCGGAATCGCTGAAGCCCGGCCCGGAGCGCGCGTCTATCCCGGCCGCGCCGACCGATTCCAGCCAGCGCTGCCATTGTTCGCCCGGCCGATCGTGCAGCAGGCAGTGTCGGCCTAGATCGGCGATGGTCTGCAAGGGCGCTGCACCCGACAGCAATGCCGGGCTGCATAGCGGCGCCAGCTGTTCATGGGCGATCAGCTCGGCGTGCAGGCCGGGCCAGCGCCCCAGGCCGGAGCGGATGCCGAGGTCGTAGTCGCTGCGCGGCAGGTCGCAGAGATCCACGCTGGTCGCAATCTGCAAATCGATTTGCGGATGCGCCGCGTGGAAACGGCCCAGGCGCGGCAACAACCATTTGCTGGCGAACGACGGCAGCACGGTGATGCGCAACGGGCCGGCCAGTGCGCTATCGCCGAGCCGCGTGGTGGCGGCCGCCAGTGCGTCGAACAGCTCCGACAGATCGCGCAAATAGGCTTTGCCGTGAAGGCTCAGCGACAGCGTGCGGCCTTTGCGTTCGAACAATTGCAAGGCCAGCCATTGCTCCAGATGCTTGACCTGATGGCTGATCGCCGCCTGGGTTACGTGCAGTTCTTGCGCTGCGCGGGTGAAGCTCAAATGCCGGGCGGCGGCTTCGAAGGCTTTGAGGGCATTGAGAGGCGGTAGGCGACGTGGCACGGCATGACCTTGCATTAGTTTTTCTTATCTGTTGGCCGAGAATACGTCGTTTTGCCAGGCCTTTGAAGTCGGCTGTAATCGCCGCTCATCCTGCGCATTGCAGGCAGTACAAGGTCGAAAAGGAAGGTGCGCATGATCGCGTGGGACGTATGGGTTTTACTCTTGGGTTATTCGCTGCCGATGATCGCCAGCCCTGGGCCGGGCAATACCATCCTGGCGGCGTCCGGCGGCCGCTTCGGAGTGAAGAGTTCGGTGCCGTTCTGGATGGGTTTCGAGGCCGGTAACCTGCTTTGGTGTCTGGTTTACGGGTTCAGTTTGACCCAGGTATTCAAGCACTACCCCATCGCTTATGAAGTGCTGAAGTGGGGCGGCACCATGTATCTACTCTACCTGGCGTGGGGTTTCTTTCGCTCGTCGGCGTTGGCGGATCAACAGGACCTGCGCCCGCTGGGCTTTCTCGATGGCTTTATCGCCCTGTCGCTGAACGTCAAAGTACATTCGATGATTCTGGTGATGTTCTCCCAGTTCCTCAGCCCATCGCTGCCCTTGTCCAGCCAGGTATGGCAGATGACCGCGGTGTTCCTGATAGTCGGTCTGGCCTGCCATTTTTTCTGGATCTATGGCGGGCAGCTGATCTTCAGTCGCCTGAAAACGCCGCGGGCGATGCGCATACAAGGCTATGTGTTCGGCCTGTGCATGCTCGCCGTCGCCGTTTCCATGGTGTTGTGATCAGTCAGTTGCGTGCATGGCTCATCTGGAATTTCGCCACGCCTTCGAAGCCCATCAGTTCATCGGCCATGACGTTGATCCTGGCGCTTTTCTGGCCGTCCACGGCCACGGCGACGAAGCGCCATTCCAGCTGGCCTTGCTCGTAGGTCACCGAGAAGGTGCCGCTGGCGATCACGTAGCCTCGTTCGCGGGCGATCTGCCGTAACACGTCTTCACGCGGTCGGGTGAAGCCGGGGGCGAAGCGCAGCACTATGGCGATCGCCGGGCGCGCCGGCAGCCGGGCTTCCAGTTTGGCGCCCCACATCATCAGCGAGGCGGAGATCAGGCTGAGCAGGATGGCCGCGCCATAGAAGCCGACGCCGACCAGTACGCCGATGGCCGATGAAGCCCAGATGGACGCCGCAGTGGTCAGGCCGCTGATGCTCATGCCGTCTTTCATGATCAGCCCGGCGCCGAGAAAGCCGATGCCGGTGACTATGCCCTGGATCACCCTTGTCGGGTCGACGGCGCCGGCGAAATGACCGCCATACCAATGTTCGGGATAGATGCACAGCACGGTGAGCGCGGCCGAGGCCATGCACACCATGCCATAGGTGCGCATGCCGGCGGCGCGACCGTGGTAGGAGCGTTCGTAGCCGACCAGCAGGCCGAGCAGCAGGGCGCCGAGCATGTTGAAGAACAGGGTGAGGTTGACCGCGACTCCGGGCAAAGCCCAGAAGTCGCTCAGCGGCGAGAGTGCATCCACGGTGGGCCTCGCGATCAGGTGCGGCGGATAGAGGCGCTTTGCCATTAGTCTAGTTGCGCTGTGGCTTCCTGCCCGATTGTGATGGGAGGCTTGCCGTCAATCGACGGTCGAGGCCACTACCAGGCGGTCGCGACCTTGCTGTTTGGCCCGGTAGAGCGCCTTGTCGACCCGTTTGAAGAAGGCGTCGGCATCGCTATCCACATCGGGCTCGAAGCAACCGACGCCCAGGCTGGCGGTCAACGGCAGACGCTGACCCTGGATCTGCAGACCGTGCTCGGCCAGTTCGCGGCGAAAATCTTCGGCCAGTTGTTGCGCCTGTTCCTGGCTGGTGGCCGGCATCAGTACGCCAAACTCCTCGCCACCCAGGCGCAACAGGGTATCGCTGTCGCGGCGAAAGATTTCACGCATGCGCTCGGCAAAAGCGAACAGGCAGGTATCGCCCATGCAGTGGCCGTGCTGGTCGTTGATATGTTTGAAGAAGTCGATATCCAGCAATACCAGCGTCAACGGGCTGCCTTGGCGCTGGCAGCTGGCGACCATGGCCGGAAACAGGTTGTTGAACAGGTGACGGTTGCCCAGCTGGGTCAGGCTGTCGGTGCGGCTGAGACGCTCCAGGTTGGCGCGTTGCGACAGCAGTTCATGTTCCATGTTCAGGGCGGCGTGGTATTCACGGTGGCCGCGATTCAAGGCCAACAGCAGATGGCTGAGGTAGATGAACATGGCGAGCAGGAGTCCGCCGTGCTCTTGCCAATCCATCGCCAGCGCCAGCAACCCTGGCAGATGGGTCAAGACAATGACCAGGTACACGGGGCCTTTGCGCATCGGAAAATTGAAGACTATTGCGGTGCTGAAGGCCACGGTGCCGAATATCGCGATCATGCGCGCGCCCTGCAGATCCGGGCGGAACAATACCCAGCCCAGAATCAATCCCCAGACACAGACCGTCAGATGGAGCAGTAACCAGTGGCGATCAAGCCAGCGCTGTAGCGCGGGCAGGCTGTCTTCGTCAGGCAGGCGGTGGCTCAGGCGCAAAGCGAACAGCACAGCGAATACTGTGGTAAGACCCAGACCCAGCGCCATCTGCTCGGTAGGCGCATCGCTGAACAGCCAGATCAGCAGCCAGGCGAATAGATAGTAAACGCCGCCCAGCCGGCTGCGGCTACGGCTGTCTCGAGCTTCGCGCCAGAGCGCGAACAGCGCCGGCTGCAGAGGAGGTTGGCTAGGTGGCATGGGAAAAACTCCGCGCGACCGAAGTTCAGAATAGGCGCTTTGTTCGGGTAATGGCAATTTGGCATTGATGGGTGGCGGTGTTGCTCACCAGTTGCCGCGCGAGGGTAGCGGGCCGAGTCTCAGCGCAGTTGCGCTTCGGCCAGGGTAGGGGTGTGCGGGATAAGGCCGGCGTCCCAGTGCTGGCTGGCCCAGCGCAGCAATTCTTCGGGCTCGCCGTACTCCGCCTGTTCGGGTAGTGCCTGGCCGAGTGCCCGCAGCGCGCGGATCAGCAATGGCGTGGCCTGGTCTGCCGGCAACGGCGGCGAGCGGTAGGACTTGCCGAGCTTGTGCCCGTCAGGCTGGATGATCAGCGGTACATGCAGGTAACGCGGTTGTGGCAGGCCGAGCAGTTCTTGCAGATACAGCTGACGCGGGGTGGAGTCGAGCAGGTCGGCGCCGCGCACCACATCGGTTACCCCTTGCCAGGCGTCGTCGAGTACCACCGCCAGTTGGTAGGCGTAGAGGCCGTCGCGGCGCTGGATCACGAAGTCGCCGACCTCGCGGGCCAGGTCCTGGCTGTAGTGGCCCTGGACCCGGTCGTCGAAGCCGTAACGCCGTTCGGGCACATGCAAACGGATCGCCGCGTTCTCGCGCAGGTGTCCGGAATCCCGACAAAAGCCCGGATAGATGCCTTGGTAAGCTTCCAGGCGTTTACGCGAACAGGTACAGGCATAGGCCAGACCACGCTCCAGCAAACGCTCGACCAGTGCGCGGTATTCGGCGTGTCGCTCGCTCTGCTGCACCAGTTCGCCGTCCCAGTGCAGGCCGTAGCTTTCCAGAGTGGCGAGAATCGCCTGCTGCGCGCCCGGTACTTCCCTTGGCGGGTCGAGATCTTCCATGCGCAGCAGCCAGCGCCCGTTCACCGCGCGCGCGTCGAGGTAGGACGCCAGGGCGGCGACCAGCGAACCGAAATGCAGATAACCGCTAGGGGTGGGGGCGAAGCGGCCGATATAGGCGGGCGTGTTCATCGGAATGGTCGAGGCGGAGGCAGAAACAACAAGGGGTGCCGAAGCACCCCTTGGGTCAGATCAGGAACCGATCTGCTTTTCCTTGATTTCCGCCAGGGTTTTGCAATCGATGCAAAGGGTGGCGGTGGGGCGGGCTTCGAGCCGGCGGATGCCGATTTCGACGCCGCAGGAATCGCACCAGCCGTAATCGTTGTCTTCGATCAATTGCAGGGTTTCGTCGATCTTCTTGATCAGTTTGCGCTCGCGATCGCGGGCGCGCAGTTCCAGGCTGAATTCTTCTTCCTGGCTGGCGCGGTCCGCTGGATCAGGGAAGTTGGCCGCTTCGTCCTGCATATGGTGCACAGTTCGGTCGACTTCCTGCATCAACTCCAGCTTCCACTTGTTGAGGATGCCGGTGAAGTGGGCGCGCATCGGCTCGCCCATATACTCCTCACCCTTACTTTCTTGGTAGGGTTCGAAGCCACGAGTCAGCTGGCTGCTTTTCGCTTTTGCTTTTGCTTTGGTGGGCATGGATGACCGCCTCTCACTCTCACTAATCCATTGCGCAGGA
>CAMPJN010000111.1 GCA_946886875.1 uncultured Pseudomonas sp. | reverse complement strand
GTGGCGAACTGGCCTTCGACCGCGTGCTGATCGAATGCACCGGCCTGGCCGATCCGGGCCCGGTGGCCCATACCTTTTTTGCCGGCGATGAACTGTGCGAACGCTACGTGCTCGACGGCATCATCACCCTGGTGGACGCGGCCAATGCCGAGCGCCACCTGCGCGAAACCATCGCCCAGGCGCAGATCGGCTTCGCCGATCGGATTCTATTGAGCAAGACCGACCTGGTCGATGCGGCGAGCCTCGCGGCGCTCACCGAGCGCTTGCAGCGGATCAACCGACGTGCGCCCATCCATGTGGTTAGGCATGGCGAGATCGAGCTGGCGGCGCTGCTCGATGTGCGTGGTTTCAACCTGAACGCCGATTTCGGTCAGGCATTGACCATCCGCCCGCTGCAGCCTGCGACCTCTATCGATCGCATCGGCACCCTGGTGCTGAAAAGCCAGCAGGCCCTGGATATCGACAAACTCGACGCCTTTATGAGTGCGCTGTTGGAGGAGCACGGCGACGCGCTACTGCGTTACAAGGGCGTGCTGGCGATTGCCGGCGAGCAGCGCCGCATGGTGTTCCAGGGCGTGTTGCGCTTGTACGGCTTCGATTTCGACAGCGAATGGGACGCGGACGAGGTCCGCGAGAGTGTGCTGGTGTTTATCGGCGAACAGTTGCCGGAGCAGAAGATTCGTCAGGGCTTCGCCGAGGCCGTGGCGTAAATCGCTTTGCAGGGTGGGGCGCTAAATAAAAAGCCCGCCAGAAGGCGGGCTCTAGTACTGCTGTCGGCGCGTTAGTTGCCGTATACCGGGAACTTGGCGCACACCGCTTCGACCTGGCCACGCACACGGTCGACCACCGACTCGTCGCCCATATTGGCGAGGATCTCGCAGATCCAGCCAGCCAGCGCGCGACACTCGTCTTCCTTGAAACCACGGGTGGTCACGGCCGGGGTGCCGATACGCAGGCCCGAGGTGACGAAGGGCGAACGCGGGTCGTTGGGCACGCTGTTCTTGTTGACGGTGATGAAGGCACGACCTAGGGCGGCGTCGGCATCTTTACCGGTGATGTCCTGCTTGATCAGCGAGAGCAGGAACAAGTGGTTCTCGGTGCCGCCGGAGACCACCTCAAAACCGTTGTCGATAAACACCTGGGCCATCGCCTGGGCGTTCTTGATCACCTGCTGCTGGTAAGCCTTGAACTCGGGTTGCAGGGCTTCCTTGAAGCACACCGCCTTACCGGCAATCACGTGCTCCAACGGGCCGCCCTGGCCGCCGGGGAATACCGCGGAGTTGAGTTTCTTCTCCAGGGCTTCGTTGGCGCGGGCCAGAATCAGACCGCCACGCGGACCGCGCAGGGTCTTGTGGGTGGTGGTGGTGACCACATCGGCGAACGGCACCGGGTTCGGGTAGACGCCAGCGGCGACCAGACCGGCAACGTGGGCCATGTCGACGAACAGATAAGCGCCAACCTTGTCGGCGATGGCGCGGAAGCGTGGGAAGTCCAGCACCTGGGAGTAGGCGCTGAAGCCGGCGATGATCATCTTCGGCTTGTGCTCGACGGCCAGGCGCTCGACTTCGTCGTAGTCGATCAGGCCCGCGTCGGTGATGCCGTACTGCACGGCGTTGTACATCTTGCCGGAGAAGCTGACGCTGGCACCGTGGGTCAGGTGGCCGCCGTGCGCCAGACTCATGCCCAGCACGGTGTCGCCGGTGTTGAGCAGGGCCATGTATACGGCGCTGTTGGCTTGCGAGCCGGAGTGTGGCTGGACGTTGGCGTAGTCGGCGCCGAACAGCTGCTTGGCGCGGTCGATGGCCAGCTGCTCGACGACGTCGACGTATTCGCAACCGCCGTAGTAACGCTTGCCCGGATAGCCTTCGGCATACTTGTTGGTCAGCACCGAACCCTGGGCTTCCATCACCGCCGGGCTGGTGTAGTTTTCCGAGGCGATCAGCTCGATATGATGTTCCTGACGCTGAGCTTCTTGCTCCATCGCGGCAAACAATTCGGCGTCATAACGGGCGATAGTCAAATCACGGCTGAACATGGCATTCCCCTGAGAAAAATCAGCTGGGCGGTAGAAGGAGGGGGCGAATTCTACCCCATCCGGAATAAACAGGCATATGAAGCCTGGTCATCCAGCGGATAAGCGGGGTTCAGGTTGGCTCCTAGCTCAGCATAAACAACGCGGTGCCGCTGAACAGGGCGGTGAACTGGTTCGCCGGCATCGGTCGGCCGAGCAGGAAGCCCTGGACTTCGTCGCAGTCGTGGCCGCGCAGGAAGTCCAGCTGGGCCAGGGTTTCCACGCCTTCGGCGATCACCATCAGGTTCAGGCTGTGGGCCATGGCGATGATTGCGCGGGCGATCTGGCCGTCCTGTTCGCCGTGGGGCAGGCCGTCGACGAAGCTGCGGTCGATCTTCAGCACGTCGATGGGGAACTGTTTCAGGTAGTTGAGCGACGAGTAGCCGGTGCCGAAGTCGTCGATGGCGATGCACACCCCGAGTTGTTTGAGGCTGGCCAGGGTTTGCATGGCATTGACCACATCCTCCATCAGGATGCTTTCGGTCAGCTCCAGCTCCAGGCAGGCCGGGGCGATGCCGCTGTCCTTGAGGATGCTGGCGATGCGTAGGTCGAGGTCGCCTTCGCTGAATTGCCGGGCCGAGAGGTTGACCGAGATTTTCGGTACCCGCACCTTGTCTTGGTGCCACTCGCGCAGCTGGCGGCAGGACTCACGCAACACCCAGTCGCCGACCTGGACCACCAGCCCCAACTCTTCCAGTACCGGAATAAAGTCGTTCGGCGATACCAGGCCGCGGCGCGGGTGCTCCCAGCGCAGCAGCGCTTCGGCGCCGGTCAGGCGCTTGCCGTCGCCGGAGAATTGCGGCTGGTAATACAACATGAACTCGCCCTGCTCCAGGGCATGGCGCAGGTCGCTTTCCAGTTCCAGACGCTCCAGGGCGCTGGAGTTCATATCGGCCTGGTAGAACTGGAAGTTGTTCTTGCCGCGTTCCTTGGCGTGATACATGGCGGTGTCGGCGTTCTTCATCAGTTGGCTCAGTTCGTTACCGTCCTGAGGGCTGAGGGCGATACCGATGCTGGCGGTGACGAAAAATTCGCGGCCTTCGAGAAGAAAAGGTTCGGAGAGGCTGGCGAGAATCTGTTCGCCGACGTGAATGGCGCGATTCAGGGCGCTCTCGCGCTGGGCCTGCGATTGCAACAGCAGGGTGAATTCGTCACCGCCCATGCGCGCCACTGTGTCGTCGGCATCGACGCAGGCGGTCAGACGGATCGCCACTTCCTTGAGCATGCGATCGCCCGCAGCGTGACCCAGCGAATCGTTGATCGGTTTGAACCGATCGAGGTCGAGGAACATCAAGGCGACCCAGGTGTTGTGCCGCTCGCCCTGCTGCAGCGCGGTGTGCAGGCGATCCTGGAACAGCGTGCGGTTGGGCAGCTGGGTCAGGGCGTCGTAGTAGGCCAGGCGGTGGATGCGCTGCTCGCTGGCCTTGCGTTCGCTGATATCGCTGAAGAAGCACACGTAGCTGACCAGGTCGCCGTCTTCGTCCTTGACCGCGGTGATGCCGACCCAGGCGGGGAAGCTTTCCGCGGTTTTGCGTTTGAGCCAGATCTCGCCCTCCCAACTGCCGCGCTGGTTGAGCTGCTTGAAGATGAACTGCAGCAGCGTGGCCTGTTGCTTGTCCGCGGTGAGCATGCCCGGCAGCTGATCCAGCACTTCGCTGGAGCGGTAACCACTGACCCGGCAGAACGCCTCGTTGACCTGGACTATATAGCCAGCCGGGTCGGTGACCAGAATCGCCGCGGTGGAGTGTTCGAATACCGTGGCGGCCATGCGCAGGTCTTTTTCCGCACGGCGTTGCAGGCTGATATCGCGGCCGACGCCGAGCATGCCCTTGAAGCGCGCATGTTCGTCCCACATGGGAATCAGGCGCAGCTCTACCGGAATCTTGCGGCCGTCGGCGCGCAACATGTCGAAGAAGAACAGCTGGGCACTGACCTGCTCGCGCATCTCGGCCATGCGCTGCGGGTCGCCCAAGGCATAGCGGATACGTTCCAGCAGGGCGTACATGCCGACCAGCTGGCGCGGATTGGTGGCCAGGCTGTGAAAGCCGTTCTCCAACACCCAGCTCGGCGCATGACCGAGCACCGGTTCCACCGAGGGGCTGACGTAATTGAGCTGCAGCTGATCGTCGGTGGAGAAAATCACGTCGCTGATGCTTTCCGCCAGCAGCCGGTAGCGCTGTTCGCTGGCGCGCAGCGATTCGCTGCTGACGATCTGTTCGTTGATGTCCTTGGCCACCCCGATCAGGCGGCTGACCCGGCCGTTTTCGTCGTAGGACAGCGCCTGTTCGCGGATATCGAA
Organism: uncultured Pseudomonas sp.; assembly: GCA_946886875.1. The sequence goes on along the minus strand of CAMPJN010000111.1, from coordinate 5,863 downwards.
CCAATGCCAGCTGCCGTCGCGGTGGCGCCAGCGTAATTGGCAATGCAACTGCTGATCCTTGGCCACCACCTGCTGCAAGCTGCACATGCGCCGATACTGTTCCAGATCGTCCGGGTGCAGGAGTTTTTCCCAGAGGGTATCGCCCAGGGCGAGCATTTCTTCTTCGCTGTAGCCCAGCTCCGGGCCGAGGCGGTGGTTGCTGAACAGCACGCGCTTGTTCGGCACGTCCTGCACATAGAGGGTATCCGGCACCGCGCGCACCACGTCCGACCAGAAACGCTCGCGCTCGATCAGCGACAGCTCGATGCGTTTGCGGCTGGTGATGTCGCTGATACTCAGGGTTACGGCATGCAGATCCTGCGGGTTCTCCGGCAGGCGCATCACCAACCACAGGTGGCGCTCATGGCCCAGCGGCGTGGTGATCTGGGTTTCCATCTCCAGCAGCTTGCCGCCTTCGATAAGTGCGCCGAGCAACTGCTGGCGAAAGCCGTCAGGGCGTGGCGGGCTGCTGTGCAGCAGGTGTTCGGCAGCCTGGGCGCTGGACTCGACGCCGAGCAGGCGCAGCGCCACCTGATTGGTCTCGGTGATATGTACCAGCCGGGTCAGCAGCTCGTAGCGTTGCGCCGAGCCCTGTAGCCATTGGGCCAGAGCGGTGTCGTCGTGCAACTGCTGGCTTTGCAGGTATTGATGCAGCTCGGCCAGGTCGAGTACGCACAGCGCGGTACCGGTGCCTTCGAAGATGTCCTGGTAGCGCCGCCGGGTTTCCTGCAATACCCGGGTGGCGTACTGGTCCTCGGTGACATCGCGCAACGCCCAGACGAAGCCCGTCTGCCCGGCGGTTACCGGCAGGTCGCTACGGACGATATCGAACAAGCGGCGTTCGCCGTCCAGTTCGAGTTCCAGCAGATCGTGGCCGTGCTCGGTATGGCAGCCGTGCGCCTGCAGCAATTGCGTATCGAAATGCGGCACCAGCTCCAGCAGGTTCTTGCCCTGAACCTCCGTATTGCTGACGCGAAACAGCGCTTCGGCCTGGGGGTTGAGGTAGCTCAGCGCGCCATGGTGATCGGTCACCATGATCCGCTCTTCGAGGGCGCCGAGGGCACTCACCGCCTGTTGCTGTGGGCTTTGCACATTGGCCTCAGGCGCAGGCGGCAATTGCCGGTCGCGCACCAGGCGATACAGGGCGAACAGGGCCAGCAGGCTGCACAGCAACAGTAGCGCCAGGTTGCCAGGTTGTTGGCTGGCCTGCAGGTAAACCGGCCCCAGCGTCAGCAGCAACAGACCGAACAGCGATGCCAACAGCGCCAGCCAGGTGCCCTTGCGCCGTTCGCGCAGAAACTCCGCTCGCGATTGTGGCGAGGTGCGCGGCGACGAAGAGGCGGGCGGGGTGGGCACGTGCTTAAATCCTGGGCTTGGAGCGTGAACGTTGGCTAATTATGGCGACTATAGGTAGTTGGCACGCGCAGGGCGGTTAGCATGCCATAACCGTGGCAAAGTGCCAGTGCGGCCGACGAGCGTCGTTTGCCCTGGATCACGCATTCCGGTAGCTTTGCCCAACGCGCGCGGGCGCTTCGTTCGCCGACTGCTTGCCGCCGCAGCGGCCACCCCGCCGGCCAGACGGCGCAAGCGAATTTCCCATCTCAGGGGTATCGCGCACCAGCCGCCAGCCGTTCAATCCCTTGTCTTAATAGAACCCAGGTTATCCATGGCTCAATACGTATACACCATGCACCGGCTGAGCAAAGTAGTGCCGCCGAAGCGGGAAATCCTCAAGAATATTTCCCTGTCGTTTTTCCCTGGCGCCAAGATCGGCGTGCTCGGCCTCAACGGTTCGGGCAAATCAACCCTGTTGAAAATCATGGCCGGCGTCGACACCGAGTTCGACGGTGAAGCCCGCCCGATGCCCGAACTGAATGTCGGCTACTTGCCCCAGGAGCCGCAGCTCGATCCGCACAAGACCGTGCGCGAGGTGGTGGAAGAAGCCGTAAGCCAGATCAAGGATGCCCAGGCGCGTCTCGATCAAGTGTACGCCGCTTACGCCGAGCCGGATGCCGACTTCGACAAGCTGGCCGCCGAACAGGCCAAGCTCGAAGCCATCCTGCAGACCAGCGATGGCCACAACCTCGAACGCCAACTGGAAGTCGCCGCCGACGCCCTGCGCCTGCCGGCCTGGGACGCCAAGGTCGGCGTGCTGTCCGGTGGCGAGAAGCGCCGTGTGGCGTTGTGCCGCCTGCTGCTGTCGGCCCCCGACATGCTGCTGCTGGACGAACCGACCAACCACCTGGACGCCGACTCGGTGGCCTGGCTGGAGCACTTCCTCCACGACTTCCCCGGCACAGTGGTGGCGATCACCCACGACCGTTATTTCCTCGATAACGTCGCCGGCTGGATTCTCGAACTCGACCGCGGCGCTGGTATTCCGTATGAGGGCAACTATTCCGGCTGGTTGGAAGCCAAGTCGGATCGTCTGGCCCAGGAATCCAAGCAGCAGTCGGCCCATGAAAAAGCCATGAAGGAAGAGCTGGAGTGGGTGCGCAAAGGCGCCAAGGCCCGCCAGTCCAAATCCAAGGCACGCCTGCAACGCTTCGAGGAAATGCAGTCGCAGGAATTCCAGAAGCGCAGCGAAACCAACGAAATCTATATCCCCGCCGGCCCGCGTCTGGGCGACAAGGTCATCGACTTCGTCGGCGTCAGCAAGGGCTACGGCGACCGTGCGCTGATCGACAATCTGTCGTTCAGCATGCCCAAGGGCGCCATCGTCGGCGTGATCGGCGGCAACGGTGCCGGTAAGTCGACGCTGTTCCGCATGCTGATGGGCAAGGAACAACCGGATTCGGGCAGCATCGAAATCGGCGAAACCGTGCAGCTGGCCTGCGTCGACCAGAGCCGCGAGGACCTGGACGGCAGCAAGACCGTATGGGAAGCCGTGTCCGATGGTTCGGACATGATCCGCATCGGTAACTACGAGGTGCCGTCGCGCACCTACGTTGGCCGCTTCAACTTCAAGGGCGGCGACCAGCAGAAGTTCGTCAAGGATCTCTCCGGTGGTGAGCGCGGCCGTCTGCACCTGGCCCTGACCCTGAAGGAAGGCGCCAACGTGCTGCTGCTCGACGAACCGTCCAACGACCTCGACGTGGAAACCCTGCGTTCGCTGGAAGAAGCGCTGCTCGACTTCCCCGGCGCCGCCATTGTGATCTCTCACGATCGCTGGTTCCTCGACCGTGTGGCCACCCACATCCTCTCCTATGAGGATGACAGCAGCATCGTATTCTTCGAAGGCAACTACACCGAGTACGAAGCCGATCGCAAGAAGCGTCTCGGCGACGCCGCTTCGCAACCGCACCGCGTGCGGCACAAGAAGCTGGCGTAAACAGCTGCAGCGCGACACGACAACGGAGCCTCAGGGCTCCGTTTTCTATTTGTGGCGTCAGTGACAGCCGCCCGATTCCAGATCCTTGAGAATCGGACAGTCCGGACGCTGATCGCCCTGGCAGTGTTCCATCAGCTCCTGCAGGCTGTCGCGCAGGCTGCTGAGCTCGGCGATCTTGCGGTTCAGCGCGTCTATATGCCCGGCGGCCAGGGCTTTTACGTCGGCGCTGGCGCGTTGCCGGTCCTGCCACAGGGTCAGCAGTTTGCCGACTTCATCGAGGGCAAAGCCCAGGTCCCGCGCGCGCTTGATAAAGGCCAGGCGATGCAGGTCCTGAGCGCTGTACTGTCGATAACCGCTGTCGGTGCGCCCGGCCGCCGGCAGCAACTCGATGCTTTCGTAGTAGCGAATCATCTTGGCGCTAAGGCCGGTTTTCTGTGCGGCTTGGCCGATATTCATCGATATCTCCCAACTATGTCTATGTAGGAGCGGACTTGTCCGCGATGCGGGCGACGCGGATCGTGGCCAAGGCCGCTCCTGCGAATATGTCGTCCCGAAGCCCGGATGCAATCTGGGGAAATCGGCGCCTATGCAACCGCTCCCCGGATTGCATCCTGGCTACAGAGTTTCCGAGCTCTCCGGGTTCTTCGGCTTCCAACGTTTCAGCAGCAGGGCATTGCTCACCACGCACAGGCTCGACGCCGCCATGGCCGCGCCGGCGATCATCGGGTTGAGCAGGCCGATGGCGGCCAGCGGGATGCCGATCAGGTTGTAGATAAAGGCCCAGAACAGGTTCTGGCGAATCTTGTCGTAGGTGCGTCTGCTGATCTCCAGCGCCGCCGGCATCACCCTGATGCGCGGCGGCGTGCATGGCGACATCGGTGCCGCTGCCCATGGCGATGCCGACATCGGCGGCGGCCAGCGCCGGAGCGTCGTTGATGCCGTCGCCGACCATGGCCACCCGTGCATCCTGTTTCAGTTCGGCGATGATCGCGGCTTTGTCCGCCGGCAGCACTTCGGCATGTACCGAATCGATCTGCAGGGCGCTGGCCACGGCATTGGCGCTGCCCTTGTTGTCGCCGCTGATCAGATGGCTGCGGATACCCAGCGCCTTGAGCTGGGCGACGGCTTCGGCGGCGCCGGGTTTGAGCGTATCGCCGAAGGCGAACAGGCCGAGCATCCGTGGGCTGGGTGCCAACTCGATCAGCCAGGACAGAGTGCGGCCCTCGGACTCCCAGGCCAGGGCGTCGGCGACCAAGGCTTGATTCTGCAGCCAGTGTTCTTCGAGCATGCGTTTGTTGCCCAGGGCCAGTTGCCGTTCGCCGATCTGCCCGGCGATGCCGCGTCCGGCCAGGGCCTGGCTGTCGCTGACTTCGGGAAGTTGCAGCTGCCGTTCGCTGCAGGCATCCAGTACCGCCTTGGCCAGCGGGTGCTCGCTGCCGCGTTGCAGGGCACCGGCCAGTTGCAGCAGTGTCTCGTTGTCGCCATCGACGGCGCTGAGGTGGGCGATCCGCGGGCTGCCGGAGGTCAGGGTGCCGGTCTTGTCGAAGGCTACCGCGGTCACGCCATGGGCGACTTCCAGGGCGCTGGCGTCCTTGATCAGGATGCCGTGGCGCGCGGCCACGCCGGTGCCGGCCATGATCGCGGTCGGGGTGGCCAGGCCGAGGGCGCAGGGGCAGGCGATCACCAGTACCGCCACGGCATTGAGCAGGGCGGTTTCCGCCGGGGCGCCAAGCATCAGCCAGGTCAGCAGGGTGGCCAGGGCGAGCAGCAATACGGTCGGGACGAACACCTGGCTGACCTTATCCACCAGTTTCTGGATCGGCGCCTTGGCCGCCTGGGCGTCTTCGACCAGGCGAATGATCTTCGCCAGCACGGTTTCCGCACCCAGGGCGGTGGTTTCCACCAGCAGGCGGCCTTCGCCGTTGATCGCGCCGGCGGTGACCTTGTCGCCCGGCTGTTTGGCTTGCGGCAGGCTTTCGCCACTGATCAGGGCTTCGTCGGCATGGCTGCGGCCTTCCAGCACCTGGCCGTCGACCGGGAAGCGTTCGCCCGGTTTGACCACCACCTGATCGCCCAGGACCAGGGCGTTGAGGGCCACCAGTTGCTCCTGACCATTCTTCAGGCGTAGCGCTTGATCCGGGCGCAGGGCTTGCAGCGCGCGTATGGCGCTGGTGGTCTGGCGTTTGGCCCGGCTTTCCAGGTATTTGCCGAGCAGGATCAGGGTGATGATCACTGCCGATGTTTCGAAATATAGATGGGGCATGCCGCCGCTCGGGGTGATCGCCCATTGATAGAGGCTCAGGCCATAACCGGCGCTGGTGCCGATAGCCACCAGTTGATCCATATTGCCGCTGCGGGCCAGCAAAGCACGCCAGCCGGCACGGTAGAAGCGTGCGCCGAGGCCGAACTGCACCGGGGTGGCCAGGGCGAATTGCAGCCAGGCCGGCAGCATCCAGTGCACGCCCAAGGGGTCGAGCAGCATCGGTACCAGCA